>JAXDBM010000001.1:0-7420 GCA_034678725.1 Syntrophales bacterium
AGGATTTCAAGCATCAGATTCGGATCGATGCGGAGGGGTCGCGATTCGAGATTGTTTTCAGTCTTCCGTCCGGGAGCCGGCCCGTCAGCCTGACCTGCGAATCGCGGCGGGTGGTGGATGCGGAGGAAAGCGTCCAGGTCGGGGCCTTCTTTGTCGACGCGGATTTCAAGAGCTACCGGGACCTCCAGGCCTACCTGATGTAGCCGCCTGCATCCGGCCGGAAAAAAGATTCCCACGCCCGAATCCCTCTGCGAGGCCAGCGTGGCAGGGGATATCGAAAATGCCGGCGGCACCCTCAAAATCACCGCCATCCGGGTCAAATCTCACATGAAGGCGCCCGAAGACAGGCGGGACGACGCAAAAGCGTGCTTCCCGATTACATCACCCGCTGCCCCGCCGCTCAGAGTGTAACGGGATGCATCCGGATCGAGGACGAATTGTTCTTCGAGAACGGATGTCCTTACATCCCCAGGTAGGCCTTGCGGACCTCGTCCGAATCGAGGAGTTCGCGCGCGGCGCCGGACTGGACGATCTTCCCGCTCTGAAGCACGTAGCCGCGATGGGCGATCTCGAGGGCCTCCTGCACCATCTGCTCCACGAGCAGCACAGTGACGCCGCCGCGGTTGATGGTGGAGATGGTGTCCATCATCTTTTCCACCAGCGTCGGCATGAGTCCCAGCGACATCTCATCCAGCATGAGCAGCTTCGGGCGCGACATGAGGCCGCGTGCGATGGCGAGCATCTGCTGCTCCCCGCCGCTCAGGGTCTCCGCGGTCTGCCGCGAGCGCTCCCGCAGCACCGGGAAAAGCTGCATCATCTCGTCGAGGCGCCGCCGGACCTCGGCGGCCGACTTTTCCGTATAGGCCCCCAGCGAGAGATTCTCCGCGACGGAGAGCTTGGGGAAGACCCGGCGACCTTCGGGCACGTAGCTGATGCCCAGGGCAAGGGTCTGGTGGGCGCGCATGCGTGAGATGTCCCGCCCCGCAAAGCGGATGGAGCCCTGAATGGGGTTGTTGAGGCCTGCGATGCTCCGCAGCGTCGTGGATTTGCCGGCGCCGTTGGCCCCGACAACGGCGACCAGTTCCCCCGGCATGACCTCCAGAGACACGCCGAACACCACCGGCACCCCGTCGTAGCCCGCATGGACGTCAACCAGGCTCAGGATCGGTTCAGCCATCGGCTTGCCTCCCCTCCCGGGCCTGCATGCGCCGGCTGTACTTCTCGCCCAGGTAGGCGGTGATCACGCGTTCGTCCTGGGTAATCTCGTCCGGGGGGCCCTCGACGAGCTTGATGCCGCCGTCGAGCACCACCACCTTGTCGGCGATCGGCATGATGGCCTCCATGATGTGCTCGACGATGAGCAGCGTCGTGCCCTCCTCGCGGATGCTGCGGATCAAGGCAAGTGCCGTATTGACCTCGGTTGAGGTGAGCCCCGCCATGACCTCGTCCAGCATCAGCAGCTTGGGCCGGGTCGCGAGGGCCCGGGCAAGCTCGAGGCGCTTCTTGACGCCGATGGGCAGATCGGCCGAGGGCTTGTCGGCAAACTCGGTAAGGCCGCAGATCCCGACGCAGCGCTCGGCCGTCTTCCGGGCCTGCGCGCCGCTTGCCCCCTGCAGGAAGGCGCCCACCAGCACGTTGTCGTACACCGTCATGTCCTTGAGCGGACGCACCACCTGGAAGGTGCGCACCGCACCCATGCGGGCGACTCGCCAGGAGGGAAGCCCCGTGATATCGTTGCCGTCGAAGCCGATCCGCCCGGACGTCACGGGGTATAGGCCGGAGACGCAGTTGAACAGCGTCGTCTTGCCGGCGCCGTTGGGCCCGATGAGACCCACGATCGTCCCGGCCTCGACGGTGAAGCTCACGCGATCGTTGGCGACGAGCTCCCCGAATTTCTTGGTTACCTCCCGGACTTCAAGCAGTGCCAAGGGAAGCCCCTCCTTTCGCGGCATCCGTCCGCCGGCGGTAGCGGTTGACCAGGTCGCGGACAACGCCCGTGATGCCCGAGGGCTGCTTGATGATGATCAGAATGATCAGGAAGCCGAAGATGATGAGATCCACCCCGCCGCCCAGGCCGCCCCACATCGCCCGGGTGTACTCCTGAAGCGGGATGAGCACCGCGGCGCCGAGCAGCGGCCCCGCCAGCGTCCCCGCCCCGCCGAGGATCGTGACGAGCACGAACTTCATCGACATGTCGAGCGACATGACCATTCCCGGATCGACGCGCAGGTTGTACTGCACAAAGAAGGCGCCACACAGGGCCGCGAGGGCCGCCGACAGGGCCATGGCAGCAAGCTTGACGGCCGTGCTGTTGACGCCGAGCGACTCGGCCGTTTCCTGCCCGGCGCGCACCGCCCGAAGGTAGTAGCCGAACCGGTGGCCTTCGATGAACCGCACGATGCCGAAGACGATCACGAACAGCGCCAGCGCGCAGTAGAAATATCCCGTCTTCTTGTCGTACCACATCAGGTTCTTGAAGCCCTCCTCCACGAGCGGGTAATCCAGGCCCAGTGCGCCGCCTACCCAGTACCAGACCAGGAACATCCGGTTGAAGATCTCCACGATGGCGAAGGTGGCGATGGCGAAGTAGTGGCCCGAGAGCTTGAAGCAGGGGTAGCTGATGAGCACGGCCACCACGGCAGCCGCCAGCATGCCGACAAGCGCCCCGGGCCAGGGGCTCAAGCCGTAGGTTACGACGGCCATGCCCGCGCCGTAGGCGCCGATCCCGAAAAACACGGCGTGGCCGAATGAGGTCTGTCCACCGTAGCCACCAATGATGTTCCAGGCCTGGGCCATGCAAGCGTAGAGCAGGATCAGGATGAGCACGTGCATGAGAAAGGAGTTGGCGGCAATCGCCGGGAAGAGCGGCACGAGGGCCGCGATCCCCACGAAGGCGAGCCAGAAGAGGTCTTTTCGCTTCAGCGCATGGTGATTCATGAGGTTACCACCCGAAAATGCCCTTGGGCCGCAGCAGGACAAGCGCGAGATAGAGCCCGAAGACGGCGACGTACTTGAAGACCGGTGCGATATAGTAGCCGCCCAAGGCCTCCACGATTCCGATGAGCAGCGCCGCGACCAGTGCCCCCGGGATGCTGCCGAATCCGCCCATGGCGACGCAGACGAAGGCGATCAGGCTGAACATGGTTCCCACCTCGGGGTGCACGGCCAGGTAGGTGGGCATGATGCCTCCGGCGATGCCGACGGTGGCGCCGCCGATGCCGAAGACCAACAGATAGATGCGCTCCGTGTTGATGCCCATCAGCTCCGCGGCCTCCTTGTCCATGGCGGTGGCCTGGACGGCCCAGCCGAACCGGGTGCTGCGGATCATGACAAAGACCAGCCCGATCACGATGAGCGCAATCACAGCCGTGACGAGCTGCGGGACGGGCACGATCAGCGCCCCGAGCTGAAACGTTTTGTCGCCCAGCCATGTGTCCGAGAGGATGCGGTAGTTGGGGGTGAACTGGTTGAGACACAGGTTCTTCAGCAGCATCGCGAGCCCGAAGGTAGCCAGCAGGGCTGAAAGCGGCGGCTTGCCGATCGTGTACTTGATGATCAGGCGATAGGTCAGGGCCCCCAGAATGAAGATAAAGAGGCCGCCCGCGAACATCGAGACGAGCGGATCCACATGGGCCAGGAAACCCAGCCAGTACGTGAGGTACATCGCGATCATCACGTACTCGCCGTGGGCGAAGTTGATGACGTCCATGACGCCCCAGATCAGACAGAGTCCGACGGCCACGAGTGCGTAGAGCATGCCGTTGAGCATGCCGTCCAGAAGAACCTGAAGCAGAGTGTCCATGGAAAATCGGGCGTTAAAAAAAGTGCCGGGGCCCCGAAGACCCCGGCACCGGCTCAGTTCGCGAAGGATCCGGCGCGGTCGTCAGCGCTTGTCCCACGCCTTCATGGGGAAGATCGGCTTCGTGTCCGCCTTCTCCGTGGGGAACACCCTCTTGTACTTGCCGCCCTGCAGCTGGGTGACGATGCTCAGGGCGTGCTTGTTCTGGCCGCCCGGAACGAAGGCCACCTTCCCGCTCAGGGACAGCGGGGAGGGCCAGGTATTGGCGTACAGGGTCTTGGCCACCACTTCAGGGTCGAGACTCCTGGACTTCTCGATGGCCTGGGCCAGGACCAGCATGGCGATCGTTTCCTGGATGCTGTCGCTGTCGTAGGGCACGCCGCCGGTCTTCGTCTTGAAGATCTTCTCCACTTCGGCCACGGCGGGCATCAGGCTCGCAAACTCAGGTGAGTAGCCGGTGGAGCCCATAAAGAAGTCCGCGTCGGCGCCGAGCTGCTTGGCGATCACCGGGTCCTGGTATCCACTGCAGTAGTTGAGGGACGCCTTGGGGATCCAACTCATCTTTTTCATGGTCTTGACCATCAGGGCATAGTCCGCGCCCAGAACGGCCCCGAAGATCGCATCGGGATTCTTGGATTTCAGGGTCTGGACCTCGCTGTCGAGGTTCGTGGCGCCGGGATTGAAGGGCACGTCGGCCACGACTTTGAACCCGCCGGCGGCCGCCGCCTTCTTGGCCTCCTCGGCGGCGTGCTTGCCGAACACGGAATTCTCATAGATAATGCCGAGCGACTTGATGTTGGCGTTCTTCTGGGTCTTGTTGAGCCACTGCAGGACATCGACAAACTCCTGGGACTCGACCTCGTCGGTCGACGCCGTGCGGAAGAAGAAATTCATGCCCTTGCGCTGGGTCAGGGCCGCGGAGCTGGAGGCGCCGCACATGAAGATCTTCTTGGCGCGTTCTGCCACGAAGCTCGCCGGCATGCTCACCGAGCTGTTGTAGGATCCGATGAGCGCCCACACGCCTTCCTGGTTGATCAGGCGTTCGGCCTCGGCCTTGCCCACGTCGGGCTTGCCCTGGCTGTCGGTGTGAACGAGCACGAATTTGTAGCCCTGGAGCCAGCCCTTCTTGTCCGCCAGCGGAACCTTGATTTCAGGATGCCTGTTGTTGAGGATCTCCACTGCCGTCTCCACCGCGGCCTTGCATCGCTGTCCAGCCAGCGCGACGGGGCCCGTCAGGGGAAAGATGGTGCCGATCTTGATGACCTTTTCGGCGGCCAGGGCCGATTCCGCTCCGGGCCCGAAGCCCAGCAGCATGCATGCCGCGGCCAGTAGCAGGATCCAGCGGCTCAAACGGGTTGAACGGTGCGTCATGGGTTTACCTCCTGATTCGTTATTTTGGGATGGATTCACGGGGCTTGAGACATCGCTTTGCAGACCTTGCCTACATGAAAAGCAAAGTCCTGTCAAACAAAAACAGGCACATCGTTGACGTCCATGCATTTACCCCTTGATCCGCCATCGCAGGGCTGCCTAAAATGACGGACCGCTTCGGCAATGAACATCCTTTCAAGCCATTTTTTACCCGGAGAGGTCCCGTTGACACGCTGTATGACCGGCGCAGGAAGAGAACTGGAATTGCACGAGGCCCTTGCGGCGCTTCTGGAATACCGGATCATCTTCTTCGGGGAGCGGCACGACTCGCAGACTGATCATGAGGGGGAACTGGCGCTTCTTTCGGGACTTGCCGGTCTGGACCCGAACATCGCGCTGGCCCTCGAGATGTTCGAGCGCGATGTCCAGGACGATCTGGATGCCTATTTCCTGGGAACGATCCCCGAGAGCGTGTTTCTGGACCGCGCCCGTCCCTGGCCGAACTACCGGGAGGCATACCGGCCGCTCGTCGAATTCGCGAAAGAACGGGGGCTTCCCGTCATCGCGGCCAATGCGCCGCGCAGGATAGCGGCGGCCGCCGCTCGGGGCGGCGGGATCTTCGCCGAGGCGGCGGGGGTTGAACGCGCCGGTTTCCCGCGCGCCGTTCATTTTGATTCGCGGGAGTATTACGATCGCTTCGCGGCGGAGATTCGCAAAATGCCGCATGCCGCCCCGATGAGGGGCATGGACGTCGAAGGGCTGTACCGGGCGCAGGTCTTGAAGGACGCCGTCATGGCGGCCTCGCTGGAGCCTTTCCTGGACCGCCGCATCCTCTTCTGCTGCGGCCATTTCCATTCGGACTACCGCCTCGGCGTGCCCTACCAGCTTCGGAAAAACCACCCGTCGCTCAAGGTTGCGGTCGTCACCGGCTTCGCCGTCTGGCGGAGCCAGCCCGCGAAAGACAGATCCCGCTTGGCCGATTGGATCTGGACCGGCGAATAACGGCGGACGCTTTTTCGTTTGAGACGCTTCCGGACGCCGAACTGCCGCCGCTTACAGGGCATGACAGGCCGAGCACTCCAGATTCGCCTTCCCGTTCTTATGCACCTTGTGGACCGCCGTTGAAAACTTCGTTGCGTCCTGCTTGGCGGGATCGGGGGCGTGGCAGGACATGCAGGCCGCTCCCTTGCCGACATCGGGATGCACCTGGGGCATGAGAGGGGTGTAGTCCTTGTGGCAGGTCCCGCAGGCGTTGTCCTTCAGCGGCGGCCCGCCGGCCGTAACGGCCACGCTGAACAGGGCGCCCATCAGCAGGACGGCGCAGACGCAGACGGTCAGTTTCTTCCAGTTCTTCATTTCACACAATCTCCTTTTAATGGATATTCTTCGTTCAGCACTCCTTTGGACGCGCCGAATATAGGGAATCGAAGCATCCCCGTCAAGGTGATTTTCAGATTCGCGCCCATCGGGCGGCCTTGCGTCCCGCCTGCTCCATTTCAACGCCGTACCGGCCAGTTCGGCCAGTGAGGCCAACCCCAAATGGGCTTCTTCTCATAGGACCCGATGTCGCAATTTCCCGCCGAAGGCTGCGGCCTCGCCGTTCCCCGCTGGTCGGTGCTGACGGTGGTGCCGCAGCTGCTGACATTCTTGGGGATCTTGCCGATGGCCGGGCTTCCAGCCAACAGGGCTTGGGTTTGGGTGGGCCCGCCGTTGTCCGCCAGCGCCCCGAGGAGCGGCGCCGTATTCGGAAGGTCCGTGGGCTGCGTCAGCTGGCAGGAGGCGTCGCTGGAGAGGTTGTAACCCAGCGAAGTGAGCACCCCTGTGCAGTTGCTTCCGGTCGGGCTGCCGTCGATCAGTGTGTTCTGCAGCTTCACCTCGCCGGCCGCATTGTAAATGTTTCCCGTTTTTCCCCATTCCGTATTGCCCGACAGCGTGCTGCTGAGGACGTGAACCGTTGTTCCTTCGTTAAAGATTCCTCCCCCCTTGGCGTCCGTCATATTGCCCGACAGCGTGCTGTTGACGATCTTTACGCCATCCTGGATGCATCGGTTATAAATGGCTCCGCCGTTTCCTCTTGCCCCGTTACGCGAAAATGTACAGCCCGTGATTTGCAGCGTACCTGTGTTATTAATCCGGCAAATAGACATATGAATTTTGTTACGCGGCATAGGCGACCTTGTGATGCTTGAAATAGCTTCTGACATGAGCTGGCCGCTTGATGAGCGTTTTCATGAATGAACGGGTTTTCTT
>JAXDBM010000002.1:0-5568 GCA_034678725.1 Syntrophales bacterium
GCTCGGGGGTTGAATCCTTCTTTACGCCCCGGGCAAGGACAATCTTCGGTAATGCCGTCATCCTCCATCGCGCGGCTTTCATCCATCTTTTCCGCTTCAAACAAAAATCGTCAAAAACCGCGGAACGGCCTCTTGACATGTGATGCACGTTCAGCTTACAGGTCACGGTACCGCGAAAGCAGGCAAATCATACAACGGATTGATCGTAACCGCTTTGAAAGGAATTTAAAATCATCGAAAACTGCCCCCGGTGACGGGCAGAACCACACAGCAAGGAGAAGACCCGATCGTGAAGGAAATGATGAGCACAAAGGATGTCGCCGAGTATCTCGACATTCACGAAAAGCAGGTCTATGCCCTCATCAAAGCGGGGAAAATACCGGGAACCAAAGTGACGGGCAAGTGGATCTTTCCGCGCAAGCTCATTGACGAGTATATCGAGAGCAATGCCCGGACCGGCCTCAGGCAGGCCAGGGAGAAGGTTCGAAAGATCGGCGGCGCTCTCCTCGCTTCCGGCAGCAACGATCCCATCCTGGATATGCTCCTGGGGGATGTCCGCAGGGTTCACCCGGATTTCTATGTTTTTTCGGCCAATACGGGGAGTACGGAGGGCCTTCGGGCGTTGAATGCAGGCTACACCGACATCGCCCTGACCCATCTGCTCGACGTTCAAACCGGAGAATACAATATCCCCTATGTGGAAGAATACCTTCCGGACATCAACCCTGTCGTGGTTCACCTCTTTCGGCGAGAGATCGGGTTTCTGCAACAGCGGTCGCCTGCTCCCATGATCAGGCAATTTGAAGACCTTGCCCTTGGAAAGGTGCGCTTCGTGAACCGCCAGCGGGGTTCGGGTACGCGTGTTCTTCTGGATTCTCACCTCAGCAGGCTGGGCATCGATCCGGGTAAAATTCCCGGGTACAATCGGGAAGTATCGACGCACCTGGAAGTGGGCCTGGCCATTCTCTCCGGCGAGGCGGATACGGGCATCGCGACCGGCGCCATGGCCAATCTCCTGGGGTTGTCCTTTGTTTCCATTGCGGACGAGTGTTTCGACATGGTGGTGGATCAGAGCACCTATTTCAGCAAAGGCGTGCAGACCTTCATCGAGATGATCCGTTCCGCTGCCTATTCCGGCTGGGTGGGAAAGCTGGGGCATCACGATTTCAGGGAGTCGGGAAGGGTCCTCTACACACATTTGTAAGGGATTGACTCTTCTTCACCTGAAACCCCGGCACTCATCCCCGCCGGCGGACAAACAGTTGAACCGGCCGCTATCGGCGCCTGCCGCTCATTTTCCGTTGACACATCGGAGGGCATGCCATAATGAACTTCACACCAAGATCATAAGGAGGAACGGGTCATGATGAAGGAAATCAAGGCAAAGGATTTGAACGCGGCGAAATTTATCGACGAAAAAGTAAAAGAAATCCGAAAAGCCGTCGGCCGGGGGGTGGCCATCAATGCCCTTTCCGGGGGCGTCGACTCCTCCGTCGTCACGGCCCTGGGACACCGGGCGTTGGGAGACCGGCTGCGGACCTATTACATCGACACCGGCCTCATGCGACAGAACGAAGGAAAAAAAGTCGCCGCCCTGTTCGATGCGATGGGCATCAAAGTCGAAGTCGTCCCGGCGGCGAAGGCATTCTTCCGGGCCCTCAAGGGCCTGACCGACCCGGAGCTGAAGCGGGAAGCCATCACGCAGACCTTCTACCGTGAGATTTTCCGGAAACTGATCCTCGAAAGCGGGGCCAGGCACCTCTTTCACGGGACCATCCTTACAGACGTGGACGAAACGGCGGCCGGAATCAAGCGGCAGCACAACATTTTTTCCCAGATCGGCATCGATCCCCAGCGCGAATTCGGCTACAAAATCCTGGAGCCCCTCGTCCAGTTGAGAAAGGACGGCGTCCGGAAGGTCGGGCAGGCGCTCGGACTGCCGGAGGCCCTGTTCAACCGCATCCCCTTTCCGGGTCCTGCCCTGGCTGCGCGGATCATTGGCGAAGTGACCCCGGAGCGGGTCGGCATCGTCCGCAAGGCCACGTCCATCGTCGAGAAAGCCCTGGAAAAGACCGGAAGCTTTCAGCACCTGGCCATCCTCCACGAGGACCGGGTGACGGGCATGCGGGACGGCCGGCGGGTCTTCGGCATGCAGATCGAGGTCCGCTGCTGGGAGAGCCTGGACGCACGGATCGCCACGCCGACGCGGCTCCCCTTTGAGGTCCTCGAAAAAATCGCCGGGCAGATCCTGGTAAAAATTACCGGCGTCGTCAGCGTGACCTACAACATCGCGCCCAAGCCGCCCTCCACCATCGAGGCCGTTTGAGGTTCAGATCCAAGCGGGGGATTCAGAGACGGATCCGCCTGTCTGGTGACCGCTGAGCCCGGCAGGCCGCATCGAACGGGCAGCCGTTCACGGCAAGGGCTTGAGCGGAATATGGGGATTGTACAGGTTCGCCGGACTCAGGGGATTTTGCGGATTGTACAGATTCGCTGGGTTGTAGGGGTTGCCTGGATCGTACCGGTTGACGGGTCCGAAGGGGTTTCTCGGGTCATAGAGATTGGCCGGATTCAGAGGGTTGTCCCGGTTGTAGCGACTGGCCGGATTGTATGGATTTTCCGGATCGTATTTGTTGGCGGCGTTGTAGGGGTTCTTCTTGTAATAGTAATAATAGCCGGCATCCTGCGCTTGGACCGCCGGGGGGGCGCTCAGAAGACAGACGAGTCCGAGCGTCATCCCGATGGAGAATGCCCTGAGAAACCCGCTGGAAATTCGATCCCTTCGCATGACCCCGGTATCCGTCAATATTTTGGAGGCGTATACGGATACTGACCCAACCCGGTCCCGGAAGCGGCTGTGGTTTGCGTCGCTGTTCCGCTTTGGCCGGTGACCGCGGCAGCGGCCTGCTGGCCGACGGACTGCCCCACCGTGGTTCCCGTCTGTGTGATCGCAGACGAAGTCCCGGCGGCGGCCGCCTGTGTGTAGATGTTGGGGTAAGCATCCGGGAAAAGGTTGCTCACCGCCTTGTTCGCCAGGTTGGTTGACAGAACACCCAGGAACCCCCCGGTAAACGCCCCCACCGAGGTTTGAACCACCATGCCCAGGAAGCGCTTCGCATAAGCCCCGAAACTGTGTTCCTGCTCCCACTGAAGGGCTGCCATCGACGAAGCCTTGGCCTGCTTGTCCAGTTCCGCCTGCCAGGCCGTTGCCTGCGCCTGGAGCTGCTGGTCCCTTTCCCGCTTGCGCAACTGGCTCTGCGCGGAGGTCTGCCGTTCGGCAATGACCGCCTGCTTTTCCGCCTCGATGATCTTGTCGTCCTCCTGAATGCGGGTCGTGCGCGACTGCCGGTAATTTTTATACACGCTGTACTCCAGAGGAATGCCTGTCGCCTGGCCGGACGGGGCGGCATGGGCGGTCTGCCTTTCGGCCTGCATCAGCGCCGTCAGACGGTCCGCCGCCGGAGGCGGCCCGGCGGGCGCGGCGGCGATGTGCGGAGCAGATGCGGTTTTCTGTCCCGGTTGTGCGGAGGCCGGCACCACGCGGGTCCCTGCCGGGGTTCCCCGCTCGGCTTTTGCCCGGGTCATGATCTGGTCCAGCACGCGGAAGGCCCTGTCCAGGTCAGCGTCAAAATTTTCCGCGCTGAAAACCAGTTGAAAGTCCGAAGCCACCGGGATGACCAGCGGCCGGCCTTTCGGTATTTTCCCCTGCTCGTGCCACTCGGAGGCCTGAAGGATGGCCTTTTCGACGTTGGCTGCAACCGCCGTGGCGGTCCTGCCGGCCGTCTGGGAGGCCGTGGCAGGCCCTCCCGCCATCAGCCCGGTTAGCAGCAGCAATAAGAACAGATCCTTGGATCGATATTTTTTCATTGTTCACCGCCTTTTCCCTGGGTTGCTTTCCGGGACCGCTGTGCAGGCGCCCCGCCCTGTTTTTCAGACTGTGAAGACAGATTTTGAAGGTGCTGCTCGGCCCTTTCCCGGTAGGCCTTGTCCGGGGCCACGTCTTTGAGCTTCAGCCAGTTGAGACGGGCTTTCGTGACATCTCCGGTCTGTTCGTACAGAAGCGCCAGGTTGTTCAGGGCGGACGCATCCCCCGGCGTCTTGCGAAGATAGGCCTCCAGTTGCGTGACAGCCTCGTCGAACTTGCCGGTTTCGCCGTAGGCAACGGCCATGCTGAAATGGGCTTCGAACAGATCGGGAGACTGCTCCAGGGCCTTCTGGAAGGAGGCGATCGCCTCAGGGTATTGTTTCAGATTCAGATGGGCCTTTCCCATCGCCAGGTACGTGTTCGGTGCGTTGGGGACGAGGCGGACGACCTCCTGATAGAGTTCGACGGCCTTCTCATTGTCCCCTCCGGCAAAAACGACGTCCGCCAGATATCTCAAGGGGGCCGGGTCTCCCGGATAGTTTACGACGGAAGCATCCACGAATTTCCTCGCCTCAACCTGATTTTTCACGGACAGGAGATGCTGCAGGTAAAGGAGCCGCGCATCCAGGTACTGCGGCGCCAGGTCCATGGACTTCCGCAAGTCTTCGACAGCCCGGTCCGGCTGCTCCAGGTTGAAACGAATCACCGCCCGCTTGAAATATATGGCCGGATTCTGTTTTTCCTTTCCGGCCGCCGTTTCGAGGTATGCCAGCGCCCTGGCCAGCCACTGCCGGTCTTTCCTTTCCGTGAACTCGTACTTCAGCAGATAGGCATCGGCCGCTGAAACATACCCCCTGACAAAATCCGAGTCTTTTTGGATCAGCCCCTCAAAAACCTGAAGCGCGGCGTCGATCCCGGCAAAACCCTCCCGGTTGAGCTGCTGCACGGCCCGGCCGTACACTTCCTCGACGGACTGCGCCCAGGCGGGGCCGAAGGTCAACCCTCCGGCAAGGATCAGTACGGCCATTATGAATGAGCGGGCCGGTTTCAAAGCAGTTGTTATGTTGATTGTGAGATGTGAGAGGATCTTCATCGTTTTCAAGATGATACGCCTACTTGCATTTCAAAAGTTTCGGATCGTCATCGGAACATTCATTGCTGGCACAACTGCATTTCCATTCCGCACAACATGCATCGTTTCCATATCCCACGCAGACCCATTCGCAGACTTCCTTCTTCTTGGTTGACCCCTTCGTAGAGGTTTTAGAAGTACCGGAGGTTGTCGGGGGCCTTACCGCATCCGTGCATCCTTTGTACTTTGTCCGGAGGATTCTCATCTGAACCTGATACGCTGAAGTAGAGATGGCGCCTCTTTCATATTGCGAAGTCAAACTTTCCGCACTGACTCTGTATTGAGAACAATCCGGTTTTGTTACCTGAGTCGAAGTGGCAGCGTTGTCCGGTTTTGTCGTTTTTGTATTTGTGGGGTTCGTTTTTATCGTGGTGTTTTTGTTCGTTTTGGTCTTGGTAGTTGTGGCTTCGCTCCCGCCAGCTGTCCCGGTTCCACCGGATGTTTCCGTTCTTCCGGTTCCCGTCGAAATTCCGTTTCCGTTCGTACTTGCCGTTTTGGTCGTAGCCCCGGCTTCGCCTGATGATTCAGACCCTGTGGATGAGCCTGTTCGCCCTGAAGATTCGTTTTTTGG
>JAXDBM010000003.1:0-44670 GCA_034678725.1 Syntrophales bacterium
TGGAATAAGAGAAAGGACGTTTAAGGCCCAAACCAAAAACAAACGGACACAGGATCTTTTTCATGGTCTGACCGGAAGCCCCTTTTCACGATCGTGTCGCGGAAAGGGGCTTCCGAGTTTGTGGCTGGCGGACTTGATATTTTCAACCCGATCCCTTATAGGGAATGGTCAACGGGGCGAAAGCCCCGGAATGCTCCCCCGGAAACGAGGTTCAGGATGTCGGATCAGAACTGGCTGCAGAGGCTGACCAAATCGAAAAAGGACAAATGGATCGGCGGGGTTTGTGGCGGATTGGGAATGTATACGCCGATTCCCTCCTGGACATGGAGACTGTTATTCACCGTTCTCTTTCTCTGTGGCGGGGCGGGATTCGTCATTTACGTCCTTTTGTGGATTTTCCTTCCCAAGGAACCCGAGCAGGGCGTTCCGTCGTGACAGTTTTTTGTCACCGGCCGCTGCCTCTTATCCCTTGATGCATCCGAGGGATCGAAGCCGTGCGACTTTCTTCGAGATGCCTGCCCGGTGGACCACTTCCACCACGTCCTCCAGGTTCTTGTAGGCCTCGGGGATTTCCTCCCGCAGGGTTCCCCTCCCGCTGGCCATGACGATCACACCGCGCTCCGCCATGTCCCGGTGAACCGCCCTGCCTTTGCTCATCTTCGTTGCCTGAGCGCGGCTCATCACCCTTCCGGCCCCGTGGCAGGTGCTGCCGAAAGTCTCCCGGTAAGCCCGGTCGGTCCCCGCAAGCACGTAGGACCCCGTACCCATATCGCCGGGTATGAGGACCGGCTGGCCAACCTGCCGGTATCGATCGGGCACAGCGATGTGACCCGGCGGATAAGCCCGGGTAGCCCCCTTCCGGTGGACACAGAGCGTGCGAGGGGTTCCATCGACGGGCAGCGTTTCGATCTTGGCAATATTGTGACAGACATCGTAGAGCAGGCGCATGCCGATCTCGCGGGGGCTTTTCCCCAAGGCTTTCTCGAATGTCTCCCGCGTCCAGTGCATCAGCATCTGCCGGTTCGCCCAGGCGTAATTGGCAGCACAGGCCATGGCGGCCAGATAGTCCCGTCCAGCCCGCGAATCCAGATAAGCGCAGGCCAATTGCCGGTCGGGCAGGGAAAGGCCCAGTTCGCCCATGTGCTTCACCATGCGGGCCAGATAATCATCGCACACCTGATATCCCAGGCCTCGGGATCCGCTATGGATCATGACGGCCACCTGACCCCGCTCCAAGCCGAAGACCGCTGCCGCCGCGGGATCCAGAATCTCCTCGACCGCTTCGATTTCCAGGAAATGGTTTCCGGAGCCCAGCGTGCCGAGCTGCGCCTTGCCCCGCTCCATCGCACGGGGGCTGAGCGCATCCGGATCGGCCCCGGACATCACGCCCCGGTCTTCCGTCGTTTCCAGATCCTCCGCCGCTCCGTAGCCTTGGGCGACAGCCCATCCGGCGCCCTCCAGGAGGACCTTCCGCTCATCTTTCGGAGACAGTTTAATGGCGCCCGTGGAGCCTATGCCGGAAGGGATATTCTGAAACAGCGCCGTCACCAGCCCGGGCAGCGTCCTGCGCACCTCTTCCACGCTGAGCTTTGTGGTCATCATCCGGCAGCCGCAGTTGATGTCGTATCCCACACCACCCGGAGACACGATGCCCGTGGCCATGTCGAAAGCCGCAACGCCGCCGATGGGAAAACCGTAACCCCAGTGCATATCCGGCATGGCCAGAGCGTATTTCACGATGCCGGGAAGGTGCGCCACATTGGCGACCTGCTTCGGACTTTCATCGCTCCCCATGTCTCGCATGAGGCGCTCGCTGGTGTAGAGGATCCCCGGCACGCGCATGCCGGCGGCGGGCTCGATTCGCCAGCGGTTGTCGTCCAGTCGCGTCATCTTCATGTCAGACATCGAATATGATCCGTCCTGTCCAGCCATGCGGGGTTTCGCTCAGGGATGCCAGATGATAGGTGACCGCCTTGATTTCCGTCCGGATCCGGTGCCGGGAGGCGTCAAACCGCCCGCAGCGGACTTCCGCCGTGACTTGCCGGTCGTCAAGCCCCAGGATCCGGCAGGACGTGAGCACCCGCCCCTCCCCGTTAAATAGATAAAGGAGTTCGCGGAGATAGTTAACGAAAAGATCCGTCCCGTCCGTCCCTTCGACCCGCACTTCGCGGATTTCGCTGTCCTGCACATCCCTGGCCTCCACGAGCAGATCATAGAGGGCCAGGGCGGCATGGCGAAACAGCGCTTCCCGGGAGCTGCCGAAAAAATCCACACCCAGATCGGCCGTATGATCAAACAGTCGGTAGTGCATGGCCGCTAAAAAACCCCACGGTGCCTCGCCCTATGCATCCCCATCGGGCATTTCTTCCGGCGTTTCCTCGAGGGCCTCCCCTTCTTCTTTTTCCTCCTCCCGCTCCGCCCGGGCCAGGCCGACCAGGCGCTCTTCCGGCGCCAGATCGATCAGCTTCACGCCCTGCGTGCTGCGGTGAATCAGGGGAACCGCAGCCACTTTGACCCGAATGATGTTTCCCGTGTCGCTGATCAGCATGAGATCCTCATCGCCGGTCACCTGAAGAATCCCGGAGACGTTGCCAACCTTGGGGGCGGTTTTCAGGTTGATGATTCCCTTTCCGCCCCGGCTCTGCAGCCGATACTCGGAAACGCTGGTCCGCTTCCCGAAGCCCTTTTCCGACACGGTCACGATGGAATTGCCCTCCGTGGGAATATCCACGCCCACGACGACATCGTCTTCATCCATGCGAATGCCGATCACCCCCCGCGCCGTTCTCCCCATGTCCCGCACATCCTCCTCCTTGAACCGGATGGCCATCCCTTTGCGGGTTCCCATGAACAATTCCTGATTGCCCAGGGTCAACTGCACATCGATCAGGTCGTCCCCCTCATCGACGGACATGGCGATGATCCCGCCGGTGCGGGGATTGGAGAAGGCCGCCAGTTCCGTTTTCTTGACAATGCCCTTTTTGGTGACCATCACGACGGACTTGCCGTCCGCAAAGTCCCGAATGGGCAGGATCGCGGCCATGCGCTCACCCGGCGAGATGTTGATCAGATTGACGATGGCCTTGCCCTTGGCCGCCCGTCCCCCCTGCGGAATCTGATAAACCTTGAGCCAGTGCACTTTCCCCCGGTTGGTGAAAATCAGGACATACTGATGGGTCGAGGCAATGAAGATCTTCTCGACGAAATCCTCCTCCTTGGTGCCCATGCCGACCTTGCCCTTGCCGCCCCGCCGCTGGCTCTTGTAAAGGCTGACGGCGTTGCGCTTGATGTAGCCGGTGTGGGAAACCGTGACGACCATGTCTTCCTCGACGATCATGTCCTCGATGTTGATATCCTCGGAACTGACCACGATCTCCGTCCGCCGCTCATCCCCGAAGCGGGATTTGATGTCCTCCAGCTCGGAAACAATGACATCCAGAATCTTGCGGGGATCGTCCAGCAGGCCCTGCAAGGTGGCAATCAGGCTGTTGACTTCCGCATACTCGGCCTCGATCTTTTCCCGCTCCAGACCGGTCAGGCGCTGCAGCCGCATCTCCAGAATCGCCTTGGCCTGGATCTCCGTCAGACCGAATTTCTCGCAAAGGGCTGCGGACGCATCCTGGGGGCTTTTCGATTTCTTGATGACGGTAATGACGGCATCGATCTGGCTGAGGGCGATGATGAGCCCGGCCAGGATGTGGGCCCGCTCCCGTGCGCGGGCCAGGTCAAACTGGGTCCGGCGGACGACGACCTGCTTTCGGAATTCGATGAAGCTCTGCAGGATCTCCTTGAGGTTGAAGACGCGGGGCTGCCCTTTTTCAATCGCCAGCATGATGATCCCGAAGGTGTTCTCCATCTGCGTGTGCTTGTAGAGCTGGTTGAGAATCACGCCGGAGACTTCATCGCGCTTCAGATCGATGACGATGCGGATCCCCTCACGGTCCGATTCATCGCGCAGATCCGTGATGCCGCCGATCTTCTTTTCCTTGACCAGCTCCGAAATATGCTCGATCAGGTTCGCCTTGTTCACCTGGTAGGGAAGCTCCGTGACGACAATGCTTTCCCGGTCGTTTCGGACATTGCGCTCGATCAGGGCCCGGGCCCGGACCCGAATGATCCCCCGTCCCGTTCTGTAGGCTGAAAGGATGCCCTCCTTGCCGTTGATGAAGCCGGCGGTCGGAAAATCGGGCCCCTGGATATGGCGCATGAGCGCATCGATGGTGATCTGGGGATTCCGGATCAGCGCGACGGTCCCGTCGATCACCTCGCGGAGGTTGTGCGGCGGAATGTTCGTGGCCATGCCGACGGCGATTCCCGACGAACCGTTGAGCAGCAGGGCGGGGAGGCGGGAGGGCAGCACGGTCGGCTCGGTCAGGGACTCGTCGTAATTGGGCATGAAGTCGACGGTTTCTTTTTCGAGGTCCGCCAGCATTTCCTCCGCAATCCGGTCCATGCGCACTTCCGTGTAGCGCATGGCCGCCGGCGGGTCTCCGTCGATGGAGCCGAAGTTCCCCTGACCGTCGATGAGGACATAGCGCATGGAGAAATCCTGCGCCATCCGGACGATTGTATCGTAGGCCGCGACATCGCCGTGCGGATGGTATTTTCCGATAATGTCGCCGACGATGCGCGCCGATTTCTTGTACGCCTTGTTCCATCGATTGCCCATTTCATGCATGGCGTACAGCACGCGGCGATGGACCGGTTTCAGACCGTCCCGGACATCGGGAATGGCACGGCCGATGATGACGCTCATCGCGTAGTCCATGTAGGACTTCTTCAATTCATTTTCGATGTTGACCAGAATATTCTTCTGGTGAACGTCTTGCTCCATGGCTTCTCCTTCCTGTCTCTGCCGGTTTCCGCTCTTGTGCGCCCGCGATGTTCAGTATGGACGATCCAGACAATGATCAGCGGGGCGGAATGGCGCAGGCCAGGCCTTCAGACATCCAGATTGGACACATACAGGGCATTCTTGTAGATGAAATCGCGGCGGGGTTCGACCTGATCCCCCATCAGGGTCGTGAAAATTTCATCGGCTTCCACGGCATCCTCGACGCGGACCTGCAGCAGCGTCCGCTTTTCCGGATTCATGGTCGTCTCCCAGAGCTGCTCGGGGTTCATTTCACCGAGGCCCTTGTACCGCTGCACCGCCAACCCCTTCTTGCCGGTGTTCACGACATAATCGATCAGGGCCGTCATGCTGTCCATCTCAACCGCCCTCCCGTCGTTGCCGCCTTCCTCCGCGGCAACCCGGTACGGCGCTTCACCCAGAGCGGCAACCTGGCTCAACAGGGCTTTGATCTCGGCGAAACGCGGCGCCCGGACGGTGTCCCGGTCGATGCACGTCATAACGATACGGCCCTCACGCCGGATGTGGAAAATCATTTTATAGAGGCCGTGTTCCTGGTCCGTTTCCACGGCATATTCGATGGATTTTTCCATAAACTCCAGTTCGGCCTGGACCGTCTCTCCGGCCGCCTTTTCCGACGGGTCGGCAGCCATGGCCGTGCGCCGTGCGACTTTTTGCAGAGCGGCTTCGCTTTTGAAGTCGCTTTCGCTCAGGGCCGGATCCCCGGCCAGAATCCGGATGATTTCCCGATCCTTCTCCTCTTTTTCAAACTTGACCAGGATGCTTTCCATGCGGATCAGCTTTTTCACATATCCGGCCAGACGGTTGCCGGTGATGGCGGAGCCGTTGTCCAGGCAGAGTTTCAGCTTGCTGACGCCGTTCTCCAGGACGTAGGCCTTCATTTCCTCTTCATTGTGGATATAAAGTTCGTTTTTCCGATCGCTAACCTTGAACAGCGGCGGCTGGGCGATGTAGAGATACCCCCGTTCCACCATCTCCCGCATCTGGCGGAAAAAGAAGGTCAGCAGTAGGGTCCGGATGTGGGATCCGTCCACATCGGCATCGGTCATGATGATCACCTTATGATAGCGCAGTTTGCTGATATCGTAATCCCCCTGGCCGATGCCGGCGCCCAGGGCGGTCACAATCACCTTGATCTCCTCGTTCTGCAGCATCTTGTCGAAACGCGCTTTTTCCACGTTGAGCACTTTTCCACGCAACGGCAGGATGGCCTGATTCTTGCGGTCACGCCCCTGCTTTGCCGAACCGCCGGCGGAATCTCCTTCCACCAGGAACAGTTCGCTTCTGGCCGGATCCCGTTCCTGGCAGTCCGCTAGTTTTCCTGGCAGGGCGCCCACTTCCAGGGCGCTCTTCCTCCTGGTCAACTCCCGGGCCCGCCGGGCCGCCTCCCGGGCCCGGGAAGCATCCAGGGCCTTGTTCAGAAGCTGCTTGGCGACGGACGGATTTTCCTCCAGGTAGGTGCCGATTTTATCGTAGACGATTCCTTCCACCAGCCCTTTGACTTCGCTGTTGCCCAGTTTCGTCTTGGTCTGGCCCTCGAACTGCGGATTTTTGACCTTGACGCTGATGACACAGGTCAGGCCTTCCCGCAGATCTTCGCCCTTCAGAGACTCCTTGCTGTCCTTGAAAATCTTGTTGTTTACGGCATAGTTGTTGAAGACCCGCGTCAGGGCCGAACGGAAGCCGATCAGATGGGTACCGCCTTCCGTTGTATTGATGCTGTTGGCAAAGGAAAAAATATTCTCCGTGTAGGTGTCATTGTACTGGATGGCAACCTCGACATAGCAATCCTCCCTGGCGCCGTCGACATAGACGGGACTCCTGTGCAGAACTTTTTTGTTCCGGTTCAAGTATTCGACGAAGGATAAGATTCCCCCTTTGTACACGAACTCGCTCTTTTTGTCCGTTCGCTCGTCAACCAGGGTGATCTTGACCCCGGAATTCAGAAAGGCCAGTTCCCGCATCCGGTTCGAGATGACGTCAAAGCTGAATTCCGTTTCTTCGAAAATCTCTTCGTTGGGTTTGAAGGTGATTTTGGTCCCTCGTCCCCTCGTCTTCCCCACCTTTTCGAGCGGCGCTGTCGGCACGCCGTTTACATAGGATTGCGTATACACATACCCGTCTCGGCGAACCTCCAGTTCGAGGCTGCTGGACAGGGCATTGACGACGGACACGCCGACGCCATGGAGACCTCCGGATATTTTATAGCTCTCGTTGGAAAACTTTGCCCCGGCATGGAGCTTCGTCAAGACGACTTCCGCCGCGGAAACACCCTCTGTCTTGTGAATGTCCACGGGAATGCCGCGACCGTTATCTTCCACGACAATGCTGTTGTCGACGCGAATTCTGACGACAACGCTGTCACAGTATCCCGCCGATGCCTCGTCAATGCTGTTGTCAACGACCTCGTAGACCAGGTGATGAAGGCCGTCCTTTCCCGTGCTTCCAATATACATTGCCGGTCTCTTCCGGACCGCTTCCAGACCCTCCAGCACCTTGATGCTGTCAGCGCCGTAATTCTGGCCTTCGTCAGCCTTTACTACTTTTCCGTTCGTATCTTCCTTCATTGCAAACCCGCTTCCCAACTTCCTCAAGACTACTCTGAAATGCCAAGCATTTTATATTCTTAATGGCATGATAATGCAGAAAAATTGATCGTTCTCCGCCGGCCGTACCACTCCGGGCTTCATGCCCGTGCCGATTTCAAAGACAACTTTTTTCTCATCAACCGCCTCGATGGCGTCAATCAGATAATTGACGTTGTAACCCACTTCCAGCTCTCCTCCCCCGGTGACCTCTATCTCGTCATTGGCCTCGCCGACATCGGGATTGGTGGAATTCAAAACGATCTTTCCCGCCATCAGTTTGATGATCACGCCACTGTAACGTTCACTGGAGATGACGCTCATTCTCCGCAGCGCATGAAGCGCCGCATCCCGCTCGAACTGGATCGACGTCCCCTTCTCAACGGGAATCACCCGCTTGTAATCCGGATACTCGGCATCGATCAGGCTGACCTTCAGCATGGTATGATCCGTTTTCAACACGCACATTCCCTGATGAATGCCGATCATGACATCCCCCGATTCGTTTTCAACCAGTTTCCGGATCTCAACAACCCCCTTGCGGGGAATAATGATTCCCTTTTCCAGATTCAGAAAATCCTTGTCTCCCAGGTACGCCGAAATCATGGCCAATCGATGACCATCCGTTGCCACCGCCTTGATCACACCCTTTTTTTCCGGTTCCATATCCAGAAAAATGCCATTCAGATTTTTTCTAATCTCATCCGTAGACATGGAAAAAGAGGTCTTCAAAATCAGGTTTTTCAGAACATCCCCTTTGATCTTGAAAAACTTGACATCCTGGTCGACAGTTACATTCGGAAAATCATCAGCCGGAATTCCGGGTATTTTGTAAACGGACTTCTGAGACGTCAGCGTCACGATCAACTGTTCATTTTTTTGCACATGGATCATTTCGCCCTGAATTTCACGAATCATCTCATAAATTTTTCTTGCGGAAAGCGTGATGTCACCCTCCTGGAGAACCTGCGCCTCATAATCCGCCACCAGACCGATTTCCCTGTCCGTGGCAATAATTTTGATTTTTCCCTGATCCGTTCGGATCAGGACATTATTGAGAATCGGCATTGTCGTTTTCTTTTCAACAATGCCGAGTGTTTTCTGCATGCCGTCCAAAAAGATCGATCTTTTTATCTTGAATTCCATGGTCGGTTCCATCCTTTCATCGGTTTGCTGTATTCTTTTTATTTATTGGGACCTTTCAGAAAATATAGTATTAATAGTAGATTCTGTTTATCCTGTTCAGAGAGCGGAAAAATCAGCTTTGTCTGATAGATGTATAATTTGAAGCTGTTTACGCTGATTGTGGATAAACTGTCAGTTTTTATGCTTCAAGATGTCTTCAATTTCCTCGATCATGTTTTTCAGGGACGGGTCGCTCTCCATGTTCTGTCTGATCTTGTTGGTGGCGTAGATAACCGTGGAGTGGTCCCTCCCGCCTACTTTTTCGCCGATGTCCGGAAAAGAAAGCGTTGTCATTTTTCTGGTGAGATACATCGCGATCTGTCTGGAAAGAACAATATTTTTATTTTTTTTGTGTGACTTGATATCCGATAATCGGATTCCGGTCTTGGCACTGACCGCTTTGAGAATGTCCTCTGCGGTGATGTCTTCATTTTCGACCTGCTTGATGATTTTTCTTAGGACCTCACGGGCCAGTTCGATATCGATATTGCGCTCCTGGAGAGAGGAGTATGCGGCAATCCGGATTAAAAAGCCTTCGAGTTCACGAATGTTCGATTCGGCATGTGAGGCGATGTAGTGCGCAACGTTCGTTGGCAGATTGATTCCGTTTTCCTGGGCCTTCTTTTCGACGATGGCAATTCTGGTTTCGATTTCCGGGAGTTGAATGTCGGCGATCAAACCCCATTCGAACCTGGACCGCAGCCTTCCTTCCAGGTTGGGAATGTCTTTCGGGAATTTGTCGCTGGTTACGACGATCTGCTTTCCGGAATCATGCAGCGTGTTGAAGGTGTGGAAAAACTCCTCTTCCGTTTTTCCCTTGCCGGCGATAAACTGAATGTCGTCGATGAGCAGGTAATCGATATTTCGATATTTTTCCCGAAATTTGGCCATGCGGTCATAACGGATCGAATTGACCAGTTCGTTGAGAAATTCCTCCGCGGATACATACACCACATTCATTTCCGGATACAGTGACAGGGCATGAATGCCGATCGCGTTCAACAGGTGCGTTTTCCCAAGTCCGACACCCCCATAGATAAACAATGGATTGTAGTTTTTCGCCGGCTGCTCGGCAACGGATACGGCGGCGGCATGCGCGAATTGATTGCTCGCCCCGACGACAAAACGCTCAAAACTGTAATTCTGGTTGAGTGAAGGATTGGTGCGGACCAGAGGCGCTTTGCGGGGTGCGGAGATCATTTTTTCGATCGCCGGCGACTTGGCCGGATTTTGGGCGCCATCCTCACCGATGAGAAAGTTCACGACCAACCCCACGCCGGACACAGACGTGAGGGAGTCGGCAATCACCGGGCGATAGTTTTCCATGAGCCAGTCCTTGAAGAACTTGTTGGGAACGGACAAATAGATCTGGTCCCCCTCCAGGGAAGCCACTTTGATCGGTCTGATCCAGGTGTCGAAGTTATGCTGGCTCACCTTTTCCTTGATCAGCTTGATGCTTTTTTCCCAAAGAATTTCCAATGTCAAGAAACCTCATCCACAGACTTATCCACACCTGTTGACAGACTGTCTTTACTGATCGCCCATTAAGATGCGAAAGAGGCGGTTAAGGTCCTCTTCCGAGTTGAACCGGATCTCGATCGTGCCCCGTTCCTTGTGCAGGCTGCTTATCTGCACGCGGGTCATCAAGTGCCGGGACAGGGTTTTTTCCAGATCCGCGATATAGGGGTCCGGCTTTGTTTTTTTTCTTTCCGGCATGTCCTTTCTGGCGTCTTGGATCAGGCGCTCGGTTTCCCGGACCGTGAGGCCTTTCTTCAGGATGATTTCCAGGGCGTCGATCTGCTCTCTTGGCGATGCCAGGGACAAAAGCGGCCGCGCGTGTCCGGTTGTGATTTTTTTCTCGATCAGTGCAGTTTTGACGGCGGCCGGAAGCTGGAGCAGGCGGATGGCGTTGGCGATCGTGGACCGGTCTTTGCCCACCCGCGAAGCCAGTTCCTCCTGTGAAAGGTTGAATGTCCCCGTCAGCGTTTGATAGGCCTCCGCTTCTTCGACCGGGTTCAGCGCTTCCCGCTGGATGTTTTCAATCAGGGACAATTCGGCCAAATCGAGATCCTGCGCATCCCGGATAATGACGGGGACGCTGGACAGACCCGCCTGCTGGGCCGCGCGCCAACGGCGCTCCCCGGCGATGATTTCGTAGCCGGAATCCGATTTCCGGACGATGATCGGCTGAATGATGCCGCTCTTTCGAATGGACGCAACAAGCTGTTTCTGATCCTGATCGTTGAAATCTTTGCGTGGCTGAAAGCGGTTCGGCGACAGCTCCTCGATCCCGCACATCAAAAAGGCCGGCTTGTCGTTCAGGTCTTTCAGCAGATCCGGAAACATGGCCCCCAGGCCGCGGCCGAGCGATGATTTTGGTGGCATCTATATCCTCCCGCAGATCATGATCTCTTTGGCGAGATCCATATACGATATGGCCCCCCGTGACCGGATGTCATAGAGAATCACGGGAAGCCCGTGTGAGGGAGACTCGGACAGCCTGACGTTTCTCGGGATGATCGTCTGAAACACCCTGTCTCCGAAATGTTTTCGCACGTCCTCGCTCACGCGATGTGACAAAAGATTTCTGGTATCGAACATGGTCAAAAGGATGCCTCCCAGGGATAACGTGGGATTCAGCCGGGATTTGACCAGCTTGACCGTGTTCATCAGATGCCCGAGGCCCTCCATGGCATAGTACTCGCACTGGAGCGGAATGATGACGAAATCGGAAGCGACCAATGCGTTGACCGTCAAAAAGCCCAGGGAGGGGGGACAGTCAATGATCACATAATCATACAGTCTGTCAAGGCTTCTGATCAGGTGGCGCAGCTTTTTTTCCCGATCGCCAATGGACACGAATTCGATCTCGATGCCCACCAGTTCCTGATTGGCCGGAGCCAGATCCAGATGGGGGATTGGCGTGGAGACAATTACCTCGCTGATCGGCACCTGGCCGATGAGCGCATGGTACATGTTTTTCTCCTGGATCGCCTCCTTGTCGACGCCCATCCCGCTCGTCGCATTGCCCTGGGCATCGCAATCGACCAAAAGCGTTTTTTTTTCAGCCGTGGCCAGCGAGGCAGACAGGTTGATGGCCGTGGTGGTCTTGCCCACTCCCCCTTTTTGGTTGGCTATGCATATGATTTTAGGCATGATTTAATGGAACAGGAACGGGGCTGTCACTTCTTTGCGTCAATCAAAAAAGTTATCACAGAAAACCTTTTTTTTGAAGGGTTTTCTTGCGCAAAAGTTGATCATATATCTTTCTGATATATAAGTATATTTCTGTGTCTATGCGAAAAAGGGACGGTGACGGAATGGCAGGCCTGAAAAACAAGCTCCGGGATGTCTGCCGTTTCGGACTCCTGCCGGAAATTCGGTCCCTTCATGGCAATCAGCCGGCCGTGCGGCGCCAGAAAATAATGTGCCGTTTCCAGCAGTTCCGGGAGCTTGAATGCGGCGCGGGATATGACCGTCTCGAAAGCGCTGCCAAGCGACGCATCCCGCATTGCCGCTTCGGTGCGGGCATGGATCACCTGCGCCTGCGAAAACTTCAGGCGTCGGATCATGTGCTTGAGGAACGACGACTTCTTCCGGGATGACTCCAGCAATGCAATCCGCAGGGAGGGGATGGCAATTTTCAGCGGGATGCCCGGGAATCCCCCCCCGGAACCGATGTCGAGAAGACGCCCTTCAGGATTGACAATGAACGGGACCGGAGTCAGCGAATCGATGAAATGCCGGATGACGATATCCCGAGGGGAATCGGTGCCCACCAGATTCATCTTCCCGTTCCAGAACGCCAGCTCTTCGCAGTAGATGGAAAACAGGCGAAGGGCACGCTCCGTGAGCGGCGCCTGAAGGGCCCGGGCTGCTTCTCCCAACATGTCGAGCAGTATCTGATCCATGGTCCGAAGCTAAAAGATGGCGATAGAACAATTCTGAAAGTGAAGGGTTCGCTATTTTATGATAAAGCTTCCTCACATTTCAAGGCTGTCCGCCAAAAGCACAGAAGAAGGGAGCGCGACCGTGATGCAGTCGAGGGTGAACCTGGAGAACATCACCATTGTTCTGAAGGGGCCGAAATATCCGGGCAATGTCGGTTCCGTGGCGCGATGCGCCAGGAACATGGGGATTGACCGTCTCGCCGTTGTCGGCGCCGGGGCGCTTTCGGCCGAGGAAATGAAGCTGATGTCCACACACGTTGCGGCCGGCCTGGTCGAAAATATCCGTTATCATGACAAACTGGAGAATGTTTTGGGAGAATTCGAATTCATCGTGGGGACGACTTCCCGGCTGGGTTCGGTCAGGGGCCCGGTGATCTCGCCCCGGCAGATGGCGGAAACGCTTTGCGATGTCTCCCGGCACAACCGTTGCGCGCTGCTCTTCGGGCCGGAGGACCGGGGGCTTGCCAACGAAGACCTGCGCCACTGCCATGCCCTGGTGACGATTCCCACGGCGGATACCTTTAAATCGATCAATCTGTCCCACGCCGTGATGATTCTCTGCTATGAATTGCTGACCATTTCCAGAACGCCGGGGGAGCCATTCACGCCCAGGCTGGCCACCGCGGCCGAATCGGAGGGGATGTTCCAGCAGATTCAGTCCCTCCTGTCCAGAATCGGTTTTCTCAACCCGCAGAACCCCGCATACTGGATGGTTCATATCCGCCGCTTTTTTGCCAGGACGAAGCTGCAGGCCAAGGATGTCAAGATCATCCGGGGCTTCTGCCGTCAACTGGAATGGTACCTGGACGGTGCCGGGAATCCCCAGGCCGAACCGTAACCACGGCCAGCCCGGCCCGCTTCCCGCTTCAGCGGTCGCTCCGTTCAGGCGTCTTTTGTGGAAACCTTGACCAGAATGCTCCGGCAGCACTCTCCGTTCTTGATGACGAAGCAATCGGGCTTTTCAAGCAGTTGGTACTGCCCGTTCGCTTCAATGATCAGATCGTCCTTGGTCAGCTTTCCATCCTTTGAAACGAGCATCATCCGGCCGATGGGAATGCCGCTCTCCTTCAACACCGCCATGAATCACCTCCAGAAAAATTGATTTTTCGTGCCGGTTCAAACCAGAATCGCCCCGGTCCAGGTTATGGGACCGGTAATGGGGAATGCCGTCGGCAGGCCCGCCTTTTCCGTCGTGGCCACGACGTCAATGCCCATGGCTTCCATCGAAGGTCGGGCTTTGAAGGGATAGCGGCAGGCTTGGCCGGCCTCGACGGCGATGCACGTTTCGCAGAGGCGGCAACACCCGCCGATCAGGCCCGTCGCGAAGCGGAAGCCTTTTTCAAAGGCCTGCTTTTCCGATCGATTGACCAGATCGTGCAATTTTCCGGCTGCCGCGAAAATCTCCGCTGCCGGTCGGTTCTCGGGATCTCCCGCCAGCGGCGCGGACACCTGGATGAGCAGGGCCCGGGAGAAGCGTGCAATGGCCTCGCGGAATGAGGCCACGGACGGCACATGGGGCGGGCACATGAGATTTCTGCCGAAGCTGTCGCAGCGGGGAATCTGGCACTTCAGCCGCACCCGCTCGTCGACGACGATGTCATGGGCATCAATCACACGGAACGCGCAGGCGCCTTCCGCCAGGAGGCATTGCCCGATCTCCGCCAGCGCCTTGCGGGTCCGATCGCGCTGATTTTCCGACTGCCGGTGAAGCTTTCCGGATCCGGTCTTCATCGGTGCACAATCCCTAAAACTCGATGCCGGCTCGTTCCTTGATCCCCTGCGCATAATGATGCTTGACTTCCCGGACGTCGCTGACCGTATCGGCCAGTTCGATCAATTCCGCCGGGGCATATCGGCCGGTCAGGACCAGATCTGCGGCGGCCGGTTTCGTGCGGATCAGTTCGATTACCTCTTCCAGGGGGATCAGTTTGAAATCCAGCGCCACGTTGATCTCGTCGAGAATGACCATCTGGTATTTCCCGGAGGTCAGCGCCTGCTTTGCAAGGTTCAGACCCTGGCGGGCCAGTTCGATGTCCACGGGCGCGGGGTTGTTTTTCATGACGAAACTGTCCAGGCCGCACTGCACCGTTGTCAGGTGGCCGTCCAGGTATTTTTCCGCCGCCAGGACCTCCCCGTACTTTTTACCCTTCATGAATTGAATGATGAGGACCTTGTTTCCGTGGCCGATGGCCCTCAGGGCCTGACCGATCGCAGCCGTGGTCTTGCCCTTGCCGTCTCCCGTAAAAACCAGTACGAGACCCCGGTTGAAGCGGGCCAGTGTTTCCGCAATCGGGCTGTCCATGAGCGCTTCTCCTAAAAAAAGCCCGGGCCGCCGCAATCGCGGTCCTCCCGGGCTTTTCGTTGTTTGAACCGACAATGCCTACAGGCAGGCCTTCAGATACCGCTGCGCGATCTCCTCCGCCTGCGTGTACGGGTCCGTCTCCTTTTTCATCAGTTTTTCGACCATCTTTTCCAGTTCGCCGTTGGCCACCAAGGCTGCCAGAACCGGCTCCAGAACGGCATTCCGGATCGCCTCGTTGAGTTCGACGACCGCTTTCCTCCGGACCCGGCTTCCCAGCAGGTTGTGCTTCACCAGATGCTGGTAGTGGTCCTCGATCGTCTGGGACATTTCCGTCAGGCTTTTGGTGAAGCTCACCGGCTCGAAGGCGTTGTCGCACTTGAGAATCGGCGGCCGCCAGCCCGCCGGGAACGTGGAAGGCGGCGCCATATCCAGCATCGCCATCAGCTCCCGCCTCAGCTTCGACGAGCCTTCCCGGTCCGCCTTGTTGATGACGAAAATGTCGGCGATCTCCATGATCCCGGCCTTGATGGCCTGGATCTCATCGCCCATGCCCGGGATCAGCACCACGATCACCGTGTGGGAATGGTTGATGATGTCCACTTCCTGCTGGCCGGTTCCGACGGTTTCCACCAGGATGATGTCCTTCCCCATGACATCCATGACGTGTATGGCATCCCCGACGGCCTTGGCCAGCCCGCCCAGGGCGCCGCGGGTGGCGAGACTCCGGACAAAAACCCCCGGGTCCTCGGCATGGCGCTGCATGCGAATCCGATCGCCCAGGATGGCTCCCCCCGTAAAGGGACTGGTCGGGTCCACGGCGAGAACGCCGACGGTCTTGTCCTTCTTCCGGAAGGACTCCACCAGACCGTCCACCAGCGTACTTTTCCCGGCGCCGGGCGACCCGGTAATGCCGATGACATGCGAATGCCCCGTGAGCGGGAAGAGATGCTTGATGGTCGAGCGGGCCTCGTCGCTTCCGCCGTCTTCCAGATTGCGGATCAGCCGGGATGCCGTCCGGACATCTCCTGATTTGATTTTCTTTACTTTTTCCATTATGCTCTCCAACTCATGCCCTCGGTTTCACATTCTGCCTGAACCAGTCGACGATGCTGTCGAGGGTCGCGCCGGGCACCCAGATGGCTTTGAGGCCGGCGTCATACAGCATCTGAAAATCCTGTTCCGGAATGATGCCGCCGCCGACGACCGTGATGTCATCGGCCCCCTGCTCCTTCAAGAGTTTGGCGACTGCGGGGAACAAATACCGATGGGCGCCCGACAGACAGCTCAAACCGACAACATCGACATCTTCCTGAATTGCGGCAGAGGCAATCTGCTCGGGCGTCTGGTGACAGCCCGTATAGATCACTTCAAAGCCTGCGTCGCGAAAACATCTGGACAATACTCGGGCTCCGCGATCATGACCATCCAGACCCGGTTTTGCAACCATCACGCGAATTTTTTTATCTGCCATGTTCAGTTTCCCTCCTCATTCTCTTAGTAGAGTCCCGGGTCACGGTATTCACCATAGACCTCGCGGTAGACGTCGCAGATTTCCTGGACGCTGGCCAGGCTTTTCACCGCCTCGATGCAGTAAGGCATGACATTGTCGCCCTTCTTGCAGGCGCTCTTGATGTCGTCGAGGGCCTTCTTGACGGCCTTGTTGTCCCGTTTCCGGCGGACGGTGTTCAGCCGTTCAACCTGCTGAAGCTCTACGGTGTCGTCAATCTCGACCAGGGGAATGGGGGTGACTTCGTCAGAGACATATTTGTTGATGCCGATCATGATCTTTTCGCCGGCGTCGACCTGCCGCTGGTAGAGATAGGAGGCGTCGGAGATTTCAAGCTGCGGGAATCCCTTTTCGATGGCCGCCACCATGCCGCCCATCTCGTCAATCTTGTGGATGTATTCCCAGGCCTTCTCTTCCATCTCATTGGTCAGGGCCTCCACGAAGTAGGAGCCCGCCAGCGGGTCGATGGTGTTGGCCGCGCCCGTCTCCTCGGCGATGATCTGCTGGGTGCGAAGCGCGATCTGGACCGCATGGTCCGAGGGCAGGCAGAGGACCTCGTCCAGCGAGTTGGTGTGCAGCGACTGGGTTCCGCCCAGGACCGCCGCCAGGGCTTCCGTCGCCGTCCGGACGACGTTGTTGTAGGGCTGCTGCGCCGTGAGCGAGCAACCGGCCGTCTGGGTGTGGAAGCGCATCCACCAGGACCTCGGATCTTTGGCCTTGTAGCGGTCCCTCATCGCCTTGGCCCAGATTCTCCGGGCCGCCCGCAGCTTGGCAATCTCTTCGAAGAAGTCGATGTGCGAGTTGAAGAAGAAGGACAGCCGGGGGGCGAATTCATCCACATCGAGCCCCTTGCGGCGGAGAACGTCCTCCACGTACTCCATCCCGTCGCGGAGCGTGAAGGCGAGTTCCTGAACCGCCGTGGCGCCCGCTTCCCGGATGTGGTAGCCGCTGATGGAGATCGTGTTCCAGCGGGGGACATACTTCGTGCCGAACTCAACGGTGTCACTGATCAGTTTGACCGACGGGTCGGGCGGACACATGAGCGTCTTCTGGGCGATGAACTCCTTGAGCATGTCGTTCTGGATCGTCCCGCCGATCTTGGACAGGGGGATGCCCCGGATATCCGCGGCGGCGCAGTACATGGCCCAGAGGGCGGTTGCCGGGGGATTGATGGTCATGGACGTGGTGACCTTGTCCATGGGAATTCCATCGGTGAGCTGCATGAAGTCTTCGAGGGTGTCGATGGCCACGCCGCACTTTCCGCACTCGCCCCGGGCTTTGGGGGAGTCGGTGTCATAACCCATCAGGGTCGGAAAATCGAAGGCGGTGCTGAGGCCGGTCTGGCCCTCCTTCAGGAGCAGATGCCAGCGGGTGTTGGTCGTCTTGGCATCGCCCATCCCGGAGAACATCCGGAAGGTCCAGTATTTGCCCCGGTAGCCGGTCGGCTGGTTCCCGCGCAGGAAGGGGAACTGGTTCGGATAGCCAATGTCCTTGGCAAAATCCATGTCCTTGATGTCTTCCGGCGTGTAGAGGCGTTTGATTTCGAGGTCGGAGACGGTTGACCAGCGGGGTTTCTGATCAGCCGATTTGGCGATGACCTTTTTGACCTCGTCTTCCCACTTCCTTCGCATTTCGCTGGAACTGTCCAGCACTTCCTTGGCAAAGTACATACGTTCCACCCTCCTTTTGTTAAGTCTTTCGTCTCATGAAACCATGAAAATTCCTGCCTTTCGGATCCATGCGATTTCTTGCTTGACCATCCGGGGATTGTGTGAGAAGTATCCCAGACCCACCAGATCAAAACAGAAATCAACATGGAAATTGTGATTTGTCAGCCGTACAATAACCGGAGCGTAACTTTGCCTGCAGCGGCAGCTCCCGGGCGCACGGTTGCTGGATAAATGATCTTATTTTCCGGATATTCTGTTATTACGGAACTGGCGCTTTGTCAAGGTAAAACATCACAACAAACCCGTCCAGACCGGTGCTTTGCATGCGCGATCCTGCCCCGGCATGGCCGGAGAACCGAGGCAAGTCCATGACGACGGAACCGCTCCTCATGAATCTGGAAAATAACGTCTATCTGGAAGACGAGGCGTTGATTATCATCGACCGCCGCAAGCTGCCCCGCACGATCAACCCGGTCTATTGCACGGAGGCCGAGGAGGTCGCCGGGGCCATTCGGGAGATGATGGTCCAGGGCGCCGGTGACATTGCCATCACGGCCGGATACGGACTTTATCTGGCGGCACGCAGACTGGAGCGCGAGGGAAGGGTGCGGGACCGCTTCAGTCTGGAGAAGGCGGCATCGCTGCTCAAAGCCACGCGACCGACGGGTTTTCATCTGGCCGCGCTCCTCGAAAAGCTGATGCAAAGAGTCGATGCGGCGGGCGCGGACAGAGCCCCGTCGGAGGTGATACGGGAACACCTCGCGCGGGCGCTTGACCGGCAACAGGAGATATCCCGGGAGACGGGTCGGCATGGGGAGACGCTCCTGGAGGACGGCGACACGATTCTGACGCACTGTTTTGCCGGCGCCGGCCTGCTTTACATGCTCCGGTTTGCCGGGGAGAACGGCAAGGACATCAAAGTCCTCTGCACGGAGACCAGGCCCTACCTGCAGGGGGCGCGGCTCACCGCCTGGTCGGTCAGCGAGATGGGGATCGATACGACGCTGATTACCGACAACATGGCGGCCTGGTGCATGTCCCGGGGGATGATCCGGAAGGTCTTCACCGCGGCCGACCGGATTGCCATGGACGGGGTTGCGGCCAACAAGGTGGGCACGCTGCAGCTCGCGGTCTGCGCCCGGCATTTCGGAATCCCCTTTTACATCCTCGGGTACGGAGGCCCGGACCGGCGCACGCGGAAGGGCGATGCGATTCCAGTCGAGGAGCGGGACGCACGGGAAGTCCTCGAATTTCAGGGCATCCCCATCAGCGGTCCGAAGGTGAAGGGATTCTATCCGGCTTTCGACCTCACGCCGCCGGAACTGATCAGTGCGGTCGTCAACGCGACAGGCGTGGAGCGGTCATGCGAATGCCGGACAGGAACGGCTGCGGAAACGCCGGGCTAATGAACGGGCCCGGTTGCGTCCGTTTCCGTCTTTTCCACGCGCAGGATGGATTCGGGGATCAGGTAGCTTCTCATCTTCGAGGAGAAAAAGATCAGCATCCAAAGATCGTCCGGCGTCCGGTTTCCCCTTCTCCCGATCACTTTCCCCACCAACCCGTGAAAAGGATGCCGGGGGTGGTCGACGACCACCATATCTCCCAATTCCATAAGGTCTTCTCCTCTGGTTTTTTCCGGTTTCACAGCGTGAAGAAGAGGAACAGTATCTATCCTATAACACATAAAGCGCCAGGATGCACGGCTGCTTTTGGGCGTTTCGAGGCGGTGGCGCTGGATAAACGTCCGCGGGCGTGCTATACATTACATCAGATGGAGTGCCTGCCAGGGAAGGAGAAGCTGCCATGGAAATCAAGATGCCCATCAAGTTTCACGGAAATTACGTCGTATCCATTCGCTGTGGCGCCGAGGAAAACCGGGAGCGCTGCCAGAAGCTGACCATGCGGGCGCTGTCCGCGGAAGAGCGGGAGCAATCCTACCGGAGCAAGGGCGTGGACGAAAGCGTCATGCCGACCCACCAGATCACATTCTACGACTTCGGCTGCAAGCGCATCATCGAGGGGAAGCTGATTGAAAACGAGGCGGACCGGGCGGTGTTTCGTGTCCAGGACAAAGAGTACGGATTCGCGCCGTTCAAGCCGAAAAGCGCCTGAGGGCGGCGCGAAAAACATGCCGGTCCCTGCCGCTGTGCGGGATTCCAGGGCGGCGATGCTGACGATCCGGATCCTGGCCGCGATGCTGCTCTGCCTGTTTTTGCCCGGTTCTGCGCCGGCGGGGCCGGATATGAAGATTATTTCTCTCGCGCCCAACCTGACAGAGGTTCTCTATGATCTGGGGCTGGGAGAGCAGGTCATCGCGGTGAGCAGCTACTGCGACTACCCCCCCGCGGTGAAGGCGAAGCCGAAAATCGGCGGCATGTCCAACCCTTCGCTGGAAGGGATCGTCGCCATGAAGCCGGACGCGGTCGTTCTGACCGACGACGGCAATCCCCGCGAGATCGAAGAGCGGCTGCGGGGGCTGGGCATCCGCACCCATGTCTTCCGGGCGAAACGGCTCGATGATCTGCCCCGTGAGATCCGGGCCCTGGGCGCCGCCCTGAACGTCGAAGCGCAGGCTGATCGGAGCGCCCGCCGGATCGAGCGGGCCATCCGCCGCTACGGGCAGGCCTCGCGGCCCGGCCCGGCTCTCAGGGTGCTGGTCGTGGTGCAGCCGGAACCGCTGATGGTGGCCGGATCGGGCACGGCCCTACACGACGTCCTGACGCTGCTGGGATTGCGCAACGTTGCCGCAGACACCCGAAGCGGCTATCCGCGATACTCGCTGGAAGAGGTCATCCGTCAGGCGCCGGACATCATTTTCATCGGAAGGGGGCATGGCGACATGAAGGCCCAGTCCCGGCGCCTGCTGAAGCGGCTGCAATCCCTGGAGGCGATCCGCCAGGGGCGGGTTTATTACATCGGCGACGCCCTTTTCCGAATGGGTCCGCGGATCACACTCGGCATTGCCGAAATCGCCGGCCACGTGCGGAGCGTGCCTCCGTAGCAAGGCCTTCGGTGTTGCCCCTATCCGGCGGCGATTTCCTCTTTCAGCGCCATTTTGTTCACCTTGCCGCTCGCCAGCAGGGGAAGCAGGGGCCGGATGAAGAACCGTTTCGGGATCTTAAAGTTGGCCAGCTTTCTGCGGCAGATCTCCCTGAGCTCCTCCTCCGTCACCGTCTTGCCCGGCTGCGGCATGACATAAGCCCATCCCACTTCCTGGTAGAGTTCGTCGGGCACGCCGATGACCGCGGAGAACAGGACGCTGTCGAGCGACTCCAGCACCTCTTCCACTTCCCGGGGGTAGACGTTCTCTCCGCCGGACTTGAACATCTCCGATTTCCGCCCCGTGATGACGATGTAGCCCCGGCTGTCTTTGCAGGCGAGGTCGCTGGTGGCGTACCAGCCGTTCCCGTCCACCACGGCGGCGGTGGCTTCCGGCTGGTTCAGGTATTCGCTGAAAAGGAAGGGCCCCCGAACCAGGATTTCCCCGATCTCTCCGTCCGGCAGCTCCCGGCCGTCATCGCCGACGATCTTCAGTTCGAAGGGGGGTGCGATCCGGCCCGCCGTCCGCGTCACCGTTTCCAGATCGTCCCCCTTTTCGGTGTAGGTGACAAAACCGCAGACCTCCGTACTTCCGTAGCCGGTGATGAGCATCGCCCCCGTTTGCCGGCAGATGCCCGCCAGGACATCCACCATGATTTTCGGCGCCGCAGCCCCGGCCCAGGCGAACAGCCGGATGCTGCTGAAATCCGTCTGCCAGAATTCGGGCAGCTTCATCTGCAGGAGAAACATGACCGGGACCTGGCCCAGACAGGTGAGCCGCTCCTTCTCGATCATCTTCAGGGTGCCCGCGGGGTCGAACTGCTCCATGCAGACCAGGCAGCCCCCGCCCATGATGGCGGCAAAGCCGATCTCCACATCGGCCGCGACGTGATTGATCGGGAAATGCAGCAGCGCCCGCGTGTCCTCGTCGAAATAGAACTTGCGGAGTTCCACCTTGATGTTCTCCACGATGCTCCGGTGGGTGTGCACGACACCCTTGGGCTTGCCGGTGGATCCGGAGGTGTACATCAAAAGCGCCCGGTCGGTGTCGCGGACGTTCGAGGCGCGGTCCCGCAGCGCCGGGTCGAGCGATTCCCTGGGCTGCCCCGTGAATTCCCCGAAATTTTCCGTTCCCTCCAACGCCTCCCCGATGACGAGGACCTTCCGGATGAAGGGAAACTCGCCGGTCAGTGCCCGGATGGCGCCGGCCAGATCGTTGCCCAGGAAATGCCGGAGGGTGATCAGAACGGCGGGCTTCGCGTCGCCGATCTGGTAGCGAAGCTCATCCAGGGTGAACTTGGGATTCAGCCCGAGCCAGACGGCCCCGACCTTTCCCGCCGCCATGTAGGTGGTCAGGAATTCGTTGCGGGCCGCGGACAGCATGGCTACGCGGTCGCCCGGCTGAATGCCGAGGGCGAGAAAGGCCTTGGCGATCCGGTCCATCCGGACCTGGAAATCCGCCCAGGTCAGCCTTTCCGCTTCGAAGATGAGCGCCTCCGCGCCGGGTTTGGCCCGGGCCCACTTTTCCACGTAATGCCAGGTGAGCGTCATATCGAGGTCGCTCATGTCTTTTCCTCCTTTGCTGTGCGCGGCGGCCCGGAAAGCAGGGCAGACCCGCCGCGGATGGCTTTTTCTCCATTTTCGTTCAGGACAATGAAACGGACAATCCGGCCGTCTTCCCCATTCTGCATTCCTGTCATCCGGACCTGGATGACGCTCCCCGGCCGGACCATGCCGGTGAAGCGGCATGCGAGCGATTTGAGCAGCAACGGATCGCCCTCGGCTTCCCGCTGCACCAGTTCGCGGGCCGCGAAGGCGAGAGTCGCCGTCCCCTGGAGGATGATGCCTGGAAGCCCCACGTCGCGGGCGAATTGCGCGGAGGTGTGGATGGGGAAATGAATGTCGGTGCAGCCGTCATAGACAAAGGGGGCAAGGGGATCCACGGTCAGCGTCGCTTCCCAGAACCCCTCCTCTTCCGCCGCTTCCCCGGGAAGGGGAGGAAGGTCTTCCGAACCCGCGCCCCCGTCCGGGCAGCGCACCCCCCTCATCATGCCGCCGATGTGCTCCGTGAAAACCGGCTGTTCCCCTTCGTCCAGGGCGTCGAATCGCAGGACCACCAGCGTGCCGGCCTTGCGGGGGACGATGGCAGCCACCTTCCCCCGAATGAACAGATGATCCCCCGGCCGCACGGGGCGGTGGAATTGCAGGTGCTCCGTGTAATGAACCTGCGTCAGCAGGACCTCCCGGGGGAAGTCCTCCGCCTGAAGATAGTCCCAGATCCGCCCGGAGATCTGCCAGGTCAGGGCGACGGCCATCATGGGCGGCGCGATAACGCCTTCCGCCTTCGTATCGTCGAAATAGCAGGGGTTGCAATCGCCGGTGGCGGCGGCGTAATTCATGGTCTGCCGGGCCGTGACCCGCGTTTCGAGCGTGCGCAGGGGGGTCCCCACGAAGCGGGAGCTGAGTTCCATCGGAAAAACTCCTTGTCAGGGCTGTTGCCCGTTCCGGCAGCCGTCGCGGCGACGGCTAAGTCCTTCGCCCGCCTGGCATCCGGTGATCCTTGCGATCAATATGCATGATTCCAGTTGTTTCGGCAAAGGGTATTTTTTGCACGAAAGGATTAGCGTAAAAAGTCTCTTGACTTCCGCGCTTGTTTGTATGACAGAAAACCCATCGTCAAGAAACCCTGCCGGAAGGAGGCACCATGAAAAGAACATTCATTTTGATGCTCGCCGCCGCAGTCGCTTTGATCGGCCTCGCATCCCCGCTGTTCGCTGCGGAGAAGCCCGCCAGCTACATCGCGATCAAGGGCGGCATATATTCGCCGAGCGAGTCGTATGATCTTGACAATTTCAACGGTGGTAAAACGACCGAACTGGACAGCAAGACCGGATTCAGCGGGGAGGTCGCGATCGGCCATTACTTTTTCCCCATGTTTGCCATGGAACTGGGGGTAGGATATTTCGAGAGCGAAGGATCCCCTGCCGCGGAACCTGGCGAAACGAAGCTCAAGGTCGTTCCGGTGCTTTTGACGGCCAAGGCTGTCCTGCCCCTTGTCTGGTTCGAGCCGTATGGCGAGTTCGGCGTTGGCGCCTACTTTACGGATTTTGATGTCAGCGGGAATCTCGGAAGCTTTTCCGGTGAATCGGAAGTCACGTACGGGCTTCACGCCGGGATCGGGGTGAATTTCAACATCACGGAGGCCCTTTTCCTGGGTCTCGAGGGGAGATACCTCTGGGCCAAGCCCTCCATTGGCGGGCAGGACATCAAACTGGACGGGTTCACCACAATGGTCAACCTCGGCTTCCGTTTCTAGACGCCCCGAAAGGTGAAATGCGGGGAGGAAGTGCTGTCCGCACCCAACGCCCTCCCCGGTGAAGCCGGGCGATCTGCTGGAAGATATTCAGGCCAATGCTGTTTCCTGCGGCGGGAAGCGTAAATTGCGTCTTGACAAAAAGCGGTTTCTTTTCTAATTGAGGAGCCAGATGAAATTGTAACATGTTTTGTCATATCGATGGATGTGAGGAAGAGGGGTTAAAATCCCCCGCTGCCCCGCAGCCGTGAAGGGAACGAAAGCCCGAATCGCCACTGTCATGCAACTCTGTGATGGGAAGGCGGGTGAGTAGGCCGCCCGAAGCCGGAAGACCGATCCATCGAAGTTCCTCGCGGGGGGAGTTTCATGTTCCGCTTTTCGATTTTTTTTCTGTTGTCGCTTTCGGCTTCCGCCGATGTCCTGGACCGGCAGTCTCCCGTCCGCCCGATCGTCACGCCGGCCCGTATCCTCCGCATGACCTTGTTCCTGTCCACCGTGTTCCTGGCGGTCTGTCTGATTGCCATGATGCTGGGGCCGGGCGAGGTGAATCCGCTTTCGCTGATCCGGCGCGCACTCGCCGTCGGACAGGGCGCCGGACTCGATGCGCCGGAGGCCACGATCCTGTTCTCCATCCGGCTTCCCCGGATCCTCTTTGCGGGCGTGGTCGGAGCATCCCTCGCCGTCGCCGGTTCGATCTTCCAGTCCCTGCTTCGCAATTCCCTCGCCGATCCCTACATCCTGGGCATCTCCGGCGGCGCGGCGGTCGGGGCGATCATCGGCATCCTGATCGGCGCTAGCGCCGTCCCGTTCGGCATTCCCGGGTTGGCCTTTCTGGGATCGCTGGCAACCATCGTCCTGGTATTCGGCTTTTCGGGAGCGAGATCCGATATTCAAAGCAATACCCTGCTTCTGACCGGGGTCATCGTCAACGCCTTTTTCTCCGCGATCATTCTTTTCCTCGTCTCCACCAGCAGTGATTCCCAACTGCACAGCGTGCTATTCTGGCTGATGGGCGATCTGAGCTTTGCCGAGGGCAGGGAAGTCCTGCTCACCGGGCTCTTTCTGGCGGCGGGCTTCCTGATCATGGTCGTCCATGCCCGGGACCTGAACCTGATCGTGACCGGCGAGGAGACCGCCATGCAACTCGGCGTGGATGTGGAGCGGACGAAAAAAATCCTCTTTGTGACCGCTTCGATGGTCACCGCCGTGGCCGTTTCGGTGAGCGGCACCATCGGGTTCGTCGGCCTGATCATCCCCCATGTCCTGCGGATGACCCTGGGGCCGGATCACCGTCTGCTGCTGCCCGCGTCCATCCTTTTTGGAGGGACCTTCCTGGTGGCGGCCGACGCCGTCGCGCGGAGCGTCATGGCGCCCGTTGAACTGCCGGTTGGCGTCGTCACCGCCCTCTGCGGCGCCCCTTATTTTCTCTATCTTCTGCGCAGGAGGGCCGTTTAACCCATGTCCATCCTGCAGGCGGACAAAATCGGCTTCTCCTATAACGGCGCCTGGGTCCTTCGGGGCGTCAGCTTTGCGATCGCGCCGGGGGAATTCGTCGGTTTGATCGGGCCCAACGGGTCCGGAAAGACCACGCTGCTCCGGCTGATCGACGACATCCTGCATCCCCTGGAGGGAACGATCCGCGTTCACGGAACGCCGGTCCGGCAGATGAAGCGCGAGGCCCTGGCCCGAATCATTGCCGTCGTCCCCCAGGAATCCCCGATGATTTTTCCCTTCCTGGCGCAGGAGGTGGTGCTCATGGGGCGGGCGCCGCATCTGGGGAAGTGGCGGTTCGAAGGGGAGAAGGATTTCGCCATCGTGCGAAATGCCATGGAAATGACGGATACCCTGGCGCTGGCCGGCCGGAGCATGAACCGTCTGAGCGGCGGCGAGCGGCAGCGGGTCCTGATCGCCCGGGCGCTGGCCCAGGAGCCGGAACTGATGCTTCTCGATGAGCCGACAGCATTTCTGGACATCCGCCATCAAGTGGAATTTTTCAATCTTGTCAAGTCCCTGAACACCCGTCAGGGGCTGACGGTCATCGCCGTCACGCATGACATCAATCTGGCATCCCTTTACTGTGACCGGATCATTCTCCTGAAGGAAGGTCGGGTCCGGATCATCGGCCGGCCTGAGGAGGTGATCACGGAGGAGCATATTCAAGCTGTTTACGACACCCCGGTGACGGTGGACCGGCATCCGGTCAACGGTCTGCCCCGGGTGACGCCCAGAAGAGAAAATCCGTCGGAAACCGGAAGCCGGTGCGAAGCCGGCGCTGCCCCGCAACTGTATGCGGAACGGAATCCGGAACAGGCCACTGATTTTAATAGTTAAAAAAATCGGGAAGGCGCTGAGAGCAGGATTCATGCCGCAAGCCAGAAAATGGACCGGGCGGATAAAATCATTCCATCCCCGCGGGGGGAGAAGGAGGAATACCCCATGAACTTCCATTCCGTTCGATTCAAAGTCTCTGTCCTGTTCCTTTCCACATTGTTCCTGCCGCTGGCTGCCCCGGTTGCAGCGAAAGACCCGCCGGAGACCGTCGTCAGGCTGGAAGAGGTGGTCGTGACGGCTACCCGGGACCGGGAGGAGATCCGCCGCATTCCGGCAAACGTATCCGTCATCACCGCCCGGGAGATCGAACAGTCGGGCGCGACCACGATGGTGGAGGTGCTCGAAAAGCTGGAAAGCGTCCAGTTCCGCGATTACAGCGGCAACGGCTCCCAGGCGTACATCGACATGCGCGGCATCGGGGGGGACAATCCCTTCGGGAAGACCCTGGTCATGCTGGACGGCCGGCGGCTGAACAACACGGACATGCGGTCCATCAACTGGCTGCAGATCCCCCTGAACAACATCGAGCGGATCGAGGTCGTGCGCGGCGCAAACAGCGTCCTGTACGGGGATGCGGCCATCGGCGGTGTCATCAACATCATCACCAAGAAAGGCAGGGGCGCGCCGAAATTCGGTTTCGGCGTCATTGCCGGAAGCGACGGCCTGCATAACGAGCGGGCCGGCGTCACCGGCGCCACCGACAAGTGGTCCTATGCCCTGACCGGCGAAAACAAGTACAGCTCCGGGTACCGGGACCGGTCGAAATCCTCCGCGCAGGGGGGAGGCTTCGATGTCGGATACGACGCCAGTGAGGCCTTCCGGATTTCCATGGGCGCTTCCTTCAACCAGAACGATTACCAGATGCCCGGCGCGCTGACCCGGGCGCAGATGGAGCAGGACCGGCGCCAGTATCAGCCGGCCTCCGGCCCCTGGTCCCCCGCCCACGTGAACGATGACGGGAAGGACCGGTATGCGAACGTGAACCTGAAAATGGAGTCCCTCCTCGGTTCCTTCGGCCGCTTCGACGCCGGTTTCATGTACGGCTCAAAGGACGAGCGGATGAACATGGATTCCCTGTCGACCTGGGTGGACCGGGGCGCCGATACCTGGGCGATCACTCCCAAATACATCCTGGAGCGGGACATCTTCGGCCGTGCCAACAAGGCGGTCCTGGGCCTGGATTATTACCGCGAGCCCTTCGCGCTGGAAAGATACGGCAGCCGGGAGCGGACGATCAAAACAGGCCGGGCCGATCTGACGCGGGAAAGCCTGGGCGTCTACATCCGGGATGAGTTCCATCTCCTGAAGAGCCTGATTCTCAGCGCCGGGTACCGGTCGGAGCGGGCAACTATCGAGGGCTCCAACACGGATGCGGCGACGCCGGCCAATAGCTTCGCGGACCGGGAAAAGGCCTACGCCGCCGAGGCCTTTGAGGCGGGCCTGACCTGGCTTGTGGGCGGGAAATCGAAGGTCTTCGCCAAGTACGGCACCGTCTACCGAATCCCCTTCCTCGATGAGGTCGCCTCCTACTACGGTTTCGGAGGGACCCCGTTTTTGGACAGCCTTGAGAAGGAAAAGGGGGCCAGCATGGAGGCGGGGACCGAGTTCTACCCGCTGAACAATCTGAAAATCGGCCTGACCCTGTTCCGGATCGACATGGAGGACGAGATTCAGTATGTCGGGGTCTTCCCGACCGGTTACAATCAGAATGCCGGAAAGACGCGCCATGACGGCGCAGAAGCGTCCTTCTCCTGGCTGTGGGAGAAGCGGGCCCGGGTCTACGGCAACATCGCCTACCACAAGGCCACCTACGAAGACGGACCCTACAACAAAAAGGAATTGTGGCTTGTGCCCAACTGGATGGCAAACGCCGGGATCGAGATTCAACTGCCCTGGAACTTCATGCTGCGTCCGGAAGTGCGCTATGTCGGCGACGCCTTCCTGTCGCAGGATTTCAACAACGTCGGAGAGAAACTGGAGGGCCGCACCCTTTACAGCCTCTATCTTTCCTACAAGACCAATTTCGCGAAAGTCGCCCTCTCGGCCTTTCTCGCCGCGGAAAACCTGACCGACGAGAAATATTCGTCCTTCGGCATGTACGGCGCGCCCTGGAGCGAAAACACCTACTACCCGATGCCGGGCATCACCTTCAAGGGCGGGCTCTCCCTGGCGTTCTGAGGGTTCGCGGAACGGGGCGCAACATCTTCCGCGAACCGGCCACCCTGCCCGGCCGGTCTGTCGACCACCCTCACGGACCGGCCGGGCGGCGGGCCCCGGCCCCACGTTATCATTTCAGCAGCAGGACCCAGACAATGACCAGAACAATCCGGTATATTCCGAACGGGATGAAGGTGTGCGTTTTGATGAACCGCAGCAGGAATTTGATGCTTAGCAGGGCCACCACGAAGGCCGTGACGAAACCGATCAGGAGATACTGGACCTGATCGAGTGAAAATTGCGAGCCGCTTTTGATCAGGTCGTAGCCGGTGGCCGCCAGCATGGTCGGGACGGCCAGCAGGAAGGTGAATTCGACGATGGTTTTTCTTTTCAGTCCGAGCAGCAGCCCGCCCAGGATGGTGGCGGCGGAGCGGGACACGCCGGGGATCATGGCAACGGACTGGAAAAGACCGACAATCAGGGCGTTCTTGTAGGACATCGCGCGGATTTCGCCGGTTGCGTTTTCCCCTTCCCGGTACCAGCGTTCAAAGGCGATGATCAGAATGCCGCCGATCAGCAGGGAGCAGAGCACGACGGTCTCCGATCCCAGCAGATAACCCTTGATCAGCCGGTAAAGCGTCAACCCCAGCAGCCCGGTGGGAAGAAAGGCCACGGCCAGCCGCTTGATCACCTCGAAATCCACCATCAGGCTCCGCCAGTACAGCGCCACCACGGACAGGATCGTTCCCGCCTGGATGGCGATCTCAAAACTCTTCAGGAATTCCGTGTGCTGGAGTCCCATCAGGTGGGATGCGAGAATCAGGTGCCCGGTAGAGGAAATGGGCAGAAACTCCGAGATGCCCTGCACGATCCCCAGGATGAGCGCGGTGATGAAATCCATGCGCCCCTATGGCTGCAATCGGAAGAAATTGTCAACGATATTTTTAGTCGGCATGGATGCATTACACAGAATGGCGCAAAAAAATTTCCAGATGTGCCGAATGGGGCGCGAACGATGTTAAAAAACATTGATGATGTCTGCCCGAGCTACGGCTTTCCCCTTTTGCTTCAGGGATACCGGCACACCGGGGCAGCGGCCGTTCAGCGGGTGAAATGAGCAGCGGGCAGGTCCTTTACCGTTGCGAGGCCGGGACGGGCATCGATGACGGGCGGGATGGAATTGACGAGGACCGCCGCCGTCGCCTGGTCGCCCGCCACGCCGCCCTCGATCCGAAGCCGGATCTCCGGCGTTCCCACGATATGGACGGCGTCATGGGGCTGCTCGCAGCCGACATACATTCGGAGGTCGAGAGTGATGACCTTCTCGCCGTCCTTGATCCCCTCGGCAGTGTGCTTGATCCCCGCCACGTCGCCCGGCTGCAGCGAAAAGAATTTCGTCCTCACCGCTTTCCCGGTGATGACGGGCTCCACGGCCTCGTGCACGTCATCGAGCGTCATGCCCAGGTTGCCGGCTACGAGGTGTAGCGATTCGAGCAGCCCCACATGCCCCATGGCTTTCTGGGCGATCTGCTCTCGAAAGGCTTTCTCCGCCATACCCGCGCCGACCTTCTTCTGCAGGGGCAGACGCCGGGTTCCCGCGTCCACATGCCTTTCCACGTGAATCCGCTTCACGTCCTGGCAGACGCCGGTCAGAAACAGGGGTAGGGCGTCCATGACGAATCCGGGGTTCACGCCGGTGCCGAGCACCGTGACGCCGTGCTGCTTCGCCAGCCGGTCCACGCGCTCCGACCATTCGGAATTTTCCTTCAGCGGAAAAAGCAGCTCTTCCGATGAGGAGATGATGTTCAGCCCTGCCCCGATCATCGCTTCCAGGTCGGGATAGATCTTTTTGAAGCGCGAGCCGGTCGTATGGAGGGCCACGTCCGCTTTCGTCCGGGCGAAGAGGCCCTTCGCATCGTCCGTTACGGCAACCCCCAGTTTTTCCCTCAGGCCGAGGACTTCACCAAGGTCCTTTCCGGCGATGTCCTTCGAAATATCGACGGCGCCCACGATTGTCATGCCGGATTTCTTGAGGACGAGCCTGGCCGTTTCGATCCCGATGGGGCCGAGACCGTACTGGATGACGCGAATCTTTTTTCTGGTCATGGATGAATCTCCTTTTTGTTTTCCAGAATAGCCACCGGACTGAACGGCGCTGGTGATGTCTATGACTGTGCCGCCGCCTTCTTTTTCGCCAGCCGCGACTTGACGACCTGTTTGACGAAGATGCCGGCGATCATCACCATTCCCATGATGTCCGTCGTTGTCCCCGGGATGATCAATAGTAGAGCAGCCACCCCCATCAGGAATCTTTCCAGAATGTTCAACCGGCCGTCTCCGAAGAAGCCGACGACGGTGGCGCCCAAGGCCACAACCCCCAGCCAGAGCGTGAAGGCGCACTGAATGAACCAGATCCAGTCAAAGGTGACGCCCGGATTCAAGAGCCAGGGCATGAGGAGCACGATCGGCGCGTAGATGAAGGCGAAAGGCACGAAGGTCTTGGCCAGGGAAAGGCTGAAGGCCCGGAATCCGGATCGGAAGGGGTCGCTTCCGGCCACTCCCGCTGCGGCATAGGCGGCAAGAGCCACCGGCGGCGTCACGTCGGCCAGGACCGCGTAGAAAAAGACGAACATGTGCGAGAGGAGCGGATGGATTCCCCATTGCATGAGGGCCGGTGCGGCGATCATGGCGGCGATGATGTACTGGGCCGTCGTCGGGATGCCCATTCCGAGGATGAAGCAGGCGATGGCCGTATTGACCAGGGTGAAGAAGAGCGTGATGTCGCTGACGGTGGTTAGACCCATGAAGATCGGATTGAGTGCCTCGGCAATGCCGTGCGCGACGGCAATGACGGCCGTGGCGAACTTGAGGCCGATGCCCGTGAGAGTGGTCGCCCCGACGATGAACCCCACGCATGCGCAGGCGGCGCCGATGGCAATTGCGTTTTTCGTGCCCTCCTGAAGGCTCTCAAGGATCTGGGGCAGCCGCAGTTTGCTCTCCTTGAAGAAGATCCCGGCGAGAATGATGAGCATGATGGCCCAGAAGGCGCCCAGCGAAGGTTCCTGTCCCGCATAGATCAGTCCCGTCAGCAGAGCTGTCGCCGTCAGGGCAATCCCGCAGGTCAACGGCTCAGAGGTCCGCCAGAAGTAATAGAGGGCAATGGCGGAGAAGCCCAGCCAACCGACCAGGACTTCCGTACTTGCAAAGGGGTTCAGGCCGAAGAGAACCGGCAGGACCGAGAGGAAGAGCGGAAGCAGAAAGGGCGTTGTCCGCTTATGGACCTGGCCCGTGGCGGTGGCGAAAATGATCCCCCAGAAGGCGGCCAGGAAGGGGCTCGATCCCGTGATCAGCAGATAGACGATGATGATCAGGGGACCGACGAGAAGCCAGCGCTCCCGAAGAACATTCCACAGGTTCGGCAGCATGTGCCGGGGCAGACCGTGAAGGCCGTTTTTCCGGGCTTCGAGGTGAACCATCCATCCCACAGCGAAAAAGTGAAGAAACGATGGAAGGACGGCGCACAGGGCGATCTTGACGTAGGGGATTCCAAGGAACTCGGCCATGATGAAGGCCGCCGCGCCCATCACCGGAGGCATGAGCTGTCCGCCCGTGCCCGCCGCCGCCTCGACGCCGGCGGCAAATGTCGGCGAATACCCCACCCGCTTCATGAGAGGGATAGTGAACGAGCCGACTGTCACGGCGTTGGCGACGGAGCTGCCGCTGATGGAGCCCATGAAGCCGCTGGCGATGACGGACACCTTGGCGGGGCCCCCGGACGACCACCCGGCCAGGGCCATGGCGATGTCCATGAAAAGCTGAGCCAGTCCCGTCCGGGAGATGAAGATGCCGAAGAGAACGAAATGAAAAACGAATGTGGCCACGACCCCCAGAGGGATCCCGTAGATTCCCTCGGTGCCGAGAAACATGTAATCGACGATCCGGGGGATGGAGTAGCCCCGGTGTGCGAAGATGTCGAGGCCCGGGATATTGAGAAAATAGGGTCCGAGGTAGCAGTTGATCAGGACCAGCATGGCGATGATGGGGAGGGGCGCGCCGATGCTGCGCCGGGCGCCTTCCAGGATGAGCAGGAAGGAGAAACTCCCCACAATGAGCTCCGCCTGGTCGGGGCTCCCCGCCCGCATCCCGATGTTGTTGAATTCCAGGAAAACGAAGACGGAGATCATGCAGGACAGCAGGGCGAAGAATACATCGAAATAAGGGACGTTGTCCGGCTTGTAGTTGACGGTTCCGCTCCGGATCAGGCTCAGCAGCGACCGGGCCCACTGCAGCAGAAAGAGAAACAGGATCGCCAGCAGGATGCCGATCAGGAAGATCCCCCAGAACACGAGCGAGACGTTCAGATCGAGGAACCAGGAGGAGATATTGAGGTGCCGGTACCCGAGGAGCAGCCCCCATCCCACCGTGGCGACCATGATGCTGTACAGGGGAAAATCCACCCAGGCAGACAGGCGTTCGGGCAGCATCTCTCGCTGCTTGAAATACAGCACCAGGACAAAGGTCAGCACCGCCAGGACAGCGCAGCCGCCGAAGGAGAGGGAAAATATCTCCCGGAAGATGGACGTGTTGAGGATGCTCGCCGAGGCGGCGTAGAAGATGTCATAAAGAAGGTGCTTCTTTTCTTTGTGCACTTCCTTTTTCATGGCATAGACGAAAAAGACCAGAGGCAGGACAAAGGCCAGGTGGAAGGCCCGGTGGCGCCATTCCTGAAGGACGCCGAATCCCGCCGTATAGATGTGAAAAATGGATAGGATGACGGTCATGGCGAAGATCAGCCGTGCGGTGATCCCTTCGAGATGCCGGAACCGCATTTCCGGATCGTACTTGGCGATCTGCTCGGCATCATCCCTGAGTTCGGCTGTCAGCACGTTTGTTTTTTCTTCCGCCATATCTCCGCTCTTCTCTTATTTCTAATTTTTGACGTGGCCGGTCCACGACCGGCATGCATACTCCCAAAGAGGCGCCTTCCTCACCTTGAACTGCAGGAGCGTGTTGCCGGCCAGGTCCGCCAGGGGGATGCGCCTTGCACCGATGGTGAGGGCGCCGGCATATTGCCTGTCCACCCAGAGCCGGATGTCGGGAATGACCCGGTCGGGAATGGAGAGTCGATACCCCTGAGCCGTCCGGGAAAGCCGCTCCCCTTCGGAAAGGGTTGCCGGCAGGCCCGTGTTCAGCGACCGGAATGCCGTTTCGTACAGGACGATGCGGTAATCGTCGTCCAGCCGGAAAAAATCCGCCACTGGTGATTTTTCCACGGAATGGATGAATGTGAGCGAAAAGGATTCTCCCGGCGAGACCCGCTGCATGAAAACGGCCTGATCCCGGCGGACATCCCGGATCTCCAGGATATGAACGGGAACAAGCCCGGGGGCGATCAGAAAGGCGGCCAGGAAAAGCGGAAAAACCCTGTTCATACGAAACCGGGCACCCGTGAGAGCGTGCCCGGTTCACCTCTCATTTCTGAAGCGGCCCGCTATTTCTTTTTCGGCGGAGCCTTCTTGACTGCGTCCTTGATCACGCCCTTTTCCTTGTAGTATTTCTCCGCGCCGGGATGGAGTGGAATGGCCATACCGGCCAGGGCGGTTTTCATCTGCACGTCCTTGCCCTTGGCATGGGCCTGCGCCATCTTGGCGGCTCCGTTTTCCCAGAGGGCTTTGGTCAACTGGTAGACGACATCGTCCGGGACGTTGGCGTCCACGACCCACTGCGCCATGGTCGTGATGGTCGGCGTATCCTTTTCCTGGCCCTTGTAGGTTCCCTTGGGAATGACGATCCGGCTGTAGAAGGGGAATTTCTTGGTCAGTTCCTTGATCTTGGCCTCATCGATGGGCACCAGGTTGATCGGCGCTGCGATGGCCAGTTCCTGGATCGCCGCCGTGGGCCATCCGGCCGTCGTGAAGGTGATGTCAGCCTGCTTGTCCTGAAGGCGCTGGGCTGCGCCGGAGAAGGACAGCCAATCCACGCCGGAGAAATCCTTGTAGGTCAGATTATGGACGGAAAGGACGTTCAGCGTGTCCACCTCCGTTCCGCTTCCCCGATCGCCCGGGACGAGGCGTTTTCCCTTGATGTCCTTCATGCTCTTGATCCCGGAATCGGCCCGTGCGACGATCTGGATCGTTTCGGGATAGAGAGAGGCGATCCCCCGGATGTTCTTGGCCGGTTTTTCCTTGAAGGCGTCGACGCCGGCGTAGGCGTTGTAGGCCACATTGCTCTGGACAAAGGCAGATTCAATCTGGTGGTCCCGGATCAGGTTGCAGTTGGCAACCGAAGCCTGCGCGGCCTGCGCCGTGACGACAACGTCGGGCACTTTTTCCGTCAGGGCCTGGGCCAGGATGCCGCCCAGGGGATAGTATGTCCCCCCCGTGCCCCCCGTTGCGATGGCGAAAAATCTTTTTGCCGCAAATGCGTTGCCGGCAAAGACCATGGTCAGCGCGACCAAAACGGAAAGTACAACTAAAAGTTTTTTGCTTTTTGACATAGGTCCCTCCTTTAAAGGTTTGTGTTAAAAATTTGATCCGGCTTAAAAATACTTTTTCATCAAGGCGATGGCCCTGAAGACGGGATCATGAATAAACTCCGAAGCGCGGTTTGTTTATCCACCTTCGGATTTCCGGAATGGGAACGTTTCGGCGCCCGGAAATGTTGAGACGTCGATGTACGACACGACCCTATGCGGACATCATCGCCCACATATGAAGTTAAAAAATTTGATTATGAATGTCAATGTTTTTTCTCCGCTTTATGGTCTTACAACGGCATTCCGCAGTTGCAATCTTTGTCCGGTTCAGGCATGAATGAGCGTCTGTTTGGAGATTCCATGGCCCGAGAAGGCGTTCCGACCGACGCCGGCATGGGCGAACCGGCTTAGCCGGATCGTTGCGGGAGCAGGTTCCACGGGGACGTGAACAATCGCGACAGTGGTTGCAGATTCTCCGGGCGGATCAGTAATTTCCGATCCTGTGGGAATAAAAGGGGCAACAGGGGTATAAGATGGGAAGATCAATCACCCGAAAAATCATAGAAGCGCATATCGTGGAAGGGTCCTGGAATCCGGGAGCGGAGATCGCCATCCGCATCGATCAGACGCTCACGCAGGACGCGACAGGCACCGTGGCATACCTCCAGTTCGAAGCCTTGGGCGTGCCGAAGGTTGCGGTGGATCTCGCGGTCAGCTATATCGATCACAACACGATACAGATCGGATTCGAGAATGCCGATGATCACAGATACCTGCAGACCATCGCCGCCCGGTACGGGATTGTGCTTTCCCGCGCCGGTAACGGCATCTGCCACCAGGTGCACCTCGAGCGTTTCGGAAGGCCGGGCGGCACGCTGCTGGGTTCCGACTCCCACACACCGACCTGCGGCGGCATCGGCATGATCGCCATCGGCGCCGGGGGGCTCGATGTCGCGCTTGCGATGGGCGGGGCCCCGTTCTACCTGGTCTGCCCAAGGGTCGTGAAGATCCATTTGACCGGACGTCTGAAGCCTTGGGTTGCGGCCAAGGACGTGATCCTCGAAGTGCTGCGCATGTTCGGCACCCGCGGCAACGTCAACACGGTTTTTGAATACAGCGGCCCCGGCGTGAAGACACTGTCCGTGCCGGAACGGGCGACGATTGCGAACATGGGCGCGGAATGCGGCGTCACCACCTCGGTCTTTCCCAGCGACGAGGTGACCCGGACGTTCCTCCGGGCGCAGGGGCGCCTCTCCGACTGGTCCGTGATCGCCGCGGACCGGGATGCGGAATACGATCGGATTGCGGAGATCGACTTGTCGCGGCTTGTGCCGCTATCGGCGACACCGCACTCGCCGGGCAATATCGCCACGGTGGCGTCGCTGCAGGGAATTCCGGTGGAGCAGGTCTGCATCGGCTCCTGCACCAACTCGTCCTACAAGGATCTCGCGACGGTCGCGCGCATCCTGAGGGGCCGCGTCGCCGCACCGAACGTGAGCCTGGTCATTGCACCGGGTTCCCGGCAGGTCATGCAGAACATCGGAAAATCCGGATACCTGGGCGACCTCATCGCCTCCGGTGCGCGGATCGATCCGGCCGCCTGCGGATTCTGCATCGGCAACAGCCAGTCGCCGCCGACGGGAGGGGTGTCGCTGCGAACGTCCAACCGCAACTTCGAAGGGAGGTCCGGCACTCGGGACGCGAAAATCTATCTGGTTTCGTGCGAGACGGCTGCGGCGGCGGCCATCACGGGCAAAATCACGGATCCGCGGAAACTTGGGATTCGCTATCCCAGGATTCCCATGCCGGGGGAATTCCTGATCGACGACCGGATGTTTGTCGTTCCGAAGCCGGTTGGGAAGGACTCCCCAACGGAAATTTATCGCGGCCCGAACATCGGTGCGCCGCCTGCCAACACCCCCTTCCCCGCCCACATCCACGGGGTGGCCGTCATCAAGGTCGGCGACCGGGTGACCACCGATCATATCATCCCGGCGGGCGCCCGGATGAAATACCGCTCCAATATTCCCAGGTATTCCGAGTTCGTGTTCGAGTCGCTGGATGCGGGGTTTTCCGCGCGTGCCGCGCGGATTCGCGATGCCGGCCGGCACAACATCATTGTCGGCGGCACGAGCTATGGAGAGGGATCATCGCGGGAGCATGCGGCCATCTGTCCCATGTTCCTTGGCGTCAAGGTGGTTCTGGCCAAATCGTTCCAGCGCATTCACATGAACAATCTGGTCAATTTCGGCATCCTTCCCCTCACCTTCAGGAATGAGGCGGATTATGAAAAAATCGAACAGAACGATGAACTCGACATTGCCGGCGCCGCAGAAGCCATTTCAGCGGGAAGGCCGCTGGCGCTCGTGAATCGGACCAGGGGAGCGGAGATCGTTGTCCTGTACAGTCTGACCGATCGGCAGCGGCGGATCGTGCTTGCCGGCGGCCTGTTGTCCATGCAGCGAAGAAAGACAGAGAGCGGCGCCGATGAAGTTCATGGATGAAGAAAAGATCGTGCGCGGGAGGTTGTAAAGATGGCGAAGAAGATCGTCATGAAGAATGCAATTGTTGAAATGGACGGCGACGAGATGACGCGCGTCATGTGGGCAATGATCAAGGAGAAGCTGCTTTCACCCCATGTGGAGCTCCGGACGGCGTACTACGATCTCGGGCTCGGGAAGCGGAATGAAACGGATGACCGGATCACCCATGAAGCCGCCGCGGCCGTCAAGCGGCACGGCGTGGGCGTCAAGTGCGCGACCATCACCCCGGACAAGAACCGGGTCGGGGAGTACAATCTCAAGCAGGAGTGGACCTCCCCGAATGGCACGATCCGGGATCAACTGGACGGCACGGTGTTCCGCAAGCCCATCCTGGTGCGCAACATCAAACCGGCCGTCCGCTCCTGGAACAAGCCGATCATCGTGGGGAGGCACGCCTACGGCGACGTGTACAAGAATACCGAGTTCCGGGTGCCCGGCGCCGGTCGCGCGGAGCTGGTTTACACCGACGACCGGGGTCGGGAGATCTTCCGCGGCACCATCCAGGAGTTCCGGGACGGCGGCGGCATCATCCAGGCGATTCACAATACGGACGCTTCCATCCGCAGCTTTGCAAAGGCATGCATGACTTACGCACTGGATCAGAAGGTTGACCTCTGGTTCGGCGCGAAGGACACCATCTCGAAGACCTACGACGGGACGTTCCGGGACCTATTCGCGGAAACGTTCGAGAAGGAGTACCGGGACCGGTTCTCGGCGGTCGGCATCGCGTTCAACTTCACCCTCATTGACGACACCGTGGCCCGCATCATGAAATCCGAGGGCGGCATGCTCTGGGCCTGCAAGAACTACGACGGCGATGTGATGTCCGACATGGTGGCCTCGGCCTTCGGTTCGCTGGCAATGATGACATCCGTGCTGGTCTCGCCGCAGGGATGGTTTGTGTATGAAGCGGCGCACGGAACCGTTCAGAGGCACTACTACAAGCATCTCAAGGGAGAGGCGACCTCCTCGAACTGCATGGCCACCCTCTTCGCATGGACCGGCGCCCTGCGCAAGCGCGGGGAACTGGACGGGACGAAGCTCCTGGTCTCCTTTGCCGACGCCATCGAGAAAGCGGCCCTCGCCACGGTGGAAAAGGGCATCATGACGGGCGATCTGGCAAAGCTCGCAGACCCGCCGGCGCGGAAAATCTGCGGGACGGAGGAGTTCATCGACGAGATCGGAAGCAGGCTGCGGACCGTCCGGCGGTGAAATGCCGGCCCCCGTCACACGGCTTGGCCGCTCAAAGGAGCCGGTGGCGGGATCATGAAACGGACGGAATGAAACGCGGAGGCGCTGTCGTCCTGCCGCTCTGCCGGTTGGGGAAAGCCCGGCCGTTTCGCCCGAATGTGTCCGGCCGGCTTTAAGCCGGGCCTGCCTGCGCGTATGACTGTATTCCCTCTTCCCCCCGCAGGACCCTCAAGCCGCCTTCGGCAAGGGCCGCCATTTCATCCTCGCCGGGATAGACGAATACGGGCGCGAGAAACCGGATGCGTTCTTCAACCCAGCCTGTCAGCATTCCGGAGTGGGCAAGCCCACCGGTGATGATGATCCCGTCGACCCGCCCGTTCAGGACAGCGCTCATGGCACCGATATCCTTGGCGATCTGGTAGGCCATGGCTTCGAAAATCAGTCTTGCCTTCGCATCTCCCGACTGCACCATCCCTTCCACTTCCCGGGCGTCCGTCGTGCCCAGGTAGGCAGCCAGGCCTCCCTGGCCGACCAGCCGTCCCTGGAGCTGCTTCCGGTCCAGCTTCCCCGAAAAGGCCAGGTCGAGCAGATCCATGGTGGGAAGCATGCCGGCCCGCTCCGGTGTAAAAGGCCCCTCCGCGAGACCGTGGGTACAGTCGACAACCCGCCCCCGCCTGTGCGCGCCGACGGTGACGCCGCCCCCCAAGTGGGCCACGATCACGTTGATTTCCTCATATCTTTTCCCGATTTGGGCGGCATATTTTCGGGCCGCCATTTTCTGGTTCAGGGCGTGAAAAGCGCTTTTGCGCTCAATCTCAGGGATGCCGGAGATTCGGGCCAAGGGCTCGAATTCATCGGTGCTCGGGGGATCGATGACGATGGCGGGCATGCCGAATTGCCGTGAGAACGAATATGCCATGGACGGTCCCAGGGCCGAGGGGTGTTTTCCATATTTGCCTTCCAGGAGATCGCTCCGCATCCGCTCGTCTATTTTATAGGCTCCGGCAGGCGCCGGTTCGCCAAGGCCGCCGCGGCTGACGACCATGTCGATCGCTGCCAGAGCGATTCCATTTTTTTTCAGGAATTTTAAGACATCCTCTTCGCGGAGAGGAAGCTGATCCGCCAGCGTGGAAAGGCCGGCCAGGTCTTCGGCCCGGTAACGGATGTTTTCAAGGGCCACGGGATCGCCTTTCGAGAAGCAGGCGACCTTGGTGGATGTGGAGCCCACATTGATGACCAGAAGACGATGCGCTTTATCCATCTCATCCTCCTTTCCCGCAAAGCAGGCATGCCAGTGCGATTTCCACGAGCCGGTTTTCCTTGGAGACGAAGGGCATCTTCAGGATCACAGGGCTGGATGTTCCCATCACCGCCCCGGCCGTCTGCATGCGTCCGAAAAAAACCAGGGCCTCGGCCAGAAGGTGACCCGTGTCGATTTCGGGGACCAGGTAGATATCCACGTTCCCCGTCACCTCGCTTTTCAGCCCCTTCCGTTCCGCCGCTACCGAGCTCAGGGCGCAGTCGATGTCGAGCGGCCCTTCCACAACAGCGTTCCCGAATTGCCGGCGATCCGCCATTTTGGAGAGAATAGCCGCGTCGAGGGTCGAGGGGATGCCGGGATTCACCTGCTCGATCGCGGCCAGGGCGGCCGTCTTCGGCTGCTCGATTCCCAGCCTGCGGGCGAGCGCGAGGGCATTCTCCAGTATGGCCTGCTTTTCCGCAATGCCGGGGCTGTTGTTCACATATGTGTCCGTGATCAGGATCAGCTTCTTGCGCTTCAAGAGCTCGAAAAGGGAGACATAACTGGCGACCCGGCCGGACTTCAGGCCGCCGTTCTTGTCGAGCATGGCGTCCGTCAGGTCCTGGTGGGCAATGCCCCCCTGCATCAGGATGTCGGCACGGCCCTCCCGCACAAGAGAGACGGCCCTCCCCGAGACCTGTCGCGGATCATTCTCTTCGATGATCTCGCATTTCCCCTTCAGCAACGGGGAATCGGCAATCATGGCCTGGATCGCTCCGGCGTCCCCGATGAAGCAGGGGGAGATCAGCCCGGCGCTGCATGCGTCGGCCAGCAGGGACAGATCCTGGGCGACCGGGCTGGGAACGAGCAGTTTCTTTCCCCCGACTTGCTTCGCGGCCTTCACAATGTCCTTGAATGAAGTGATCATTTCAGTGCACCTCCTTGTCCATGCGATCGGCCAGGACAACGCACATGGCGAGCTGCTGAACGATGTTGTCGCTGAAGTCGGACCGTGCGGGAATACAGACCGGCCCCCTGGAGGTGGCGACCAGTGAACTGCGGGTTACATCGAGGAAAAAGTCGAGTTTGCAGATCACGTTTCCCGTGTCGAGGCAGGGAACGACCAGGATGTGGGGCATCCCCTCCCCCTGGATTTGGTCATAGCTGGCAAGACCGTCTCTGCCGCCAAGGAAAATCTCCGTGAAGGATGTGGCGTCGACGATTTCGCAGGCCCCGAAATCCCCGGCGGCGGCGGCTTTTTTCAGGACCTCATAATCCCGGTAGGATGCAAGCGTGCCGCCGACTTCCCGTTGACCGGAAAGGACGGCGATCTTCGGATTCGGGAATCCCATGAGATGGTAGACGAAGACGGCGTTCTTGACGATCTCCGCCTTGGCCGCGGCGTCCGGCTGAATGTTGACGCCCGTGTCGGTGAAGGCCACCAGGTGGTCGATGCCGGGAATCTCCCAGAAAGTAACGACGCTGACGGTCATGCCGGAACCCGCCTTCGCCTCCTCGCGGATGATCGAACGGTAGATGTAGGATGTCGGAATCTGGCCTTTGCTGGCAATGGGCGTCTCACCGGTAAAGAGCATGCGGAGTCCGAGGTCGGAGATGGCCTGCTGCCCTTCCCGGGGGATCTTTTGGAACCGGCTGATGTCAAACGCCGTCTTCTCCGCAACCCCTTCCATTTTTTTCATGTCGCCGATGAGAACGGGCTCGATGTACCCCATCTCCCAGGCCGCCTTCACCGCGCGCATGAACTCCTCGTCTTCCGGTGCAAGGACGGCAAGCTTTTTCGGCCCTTTTTCCCGCGCCTGCCTGGTAAAATCCTCTAACGATCTGATCATTGCCGCGCCTCCCTTCGTTGGATTCATCCGGTTGCCGGTGCCGGGGTTCCCCGACGCCGATCGGTGCATCGCCGCAATTATACATTGACATCAGGGTAAGCGTAGAATAGGTTCTATGAAATGTAAAATATATTATTCATCTTAATTTAGGATGTTTAACGAATCAATGGAATTCCGGCACCTGCACTATTTTCTGGCCGTCGCGGAGGAGCTGCATTTCGGAAGGGCTGCGAAGAGGTTGAACATTTCGCAACCGCCCCTCAGCTTTCAGATCCGGCAACTGGAGGAGGAAATCGGCGTCCGCTTGTTCAATCGAACGAAGCGGCGTGTGGAACTCACCGCGGCGGGGGCGGTATTCCTCACCGAGGCCAGGCGAATTCTGGATCTGTCGGCGGATGCGGTGCGAAGAACGGTTCGTGCCGACCGGGGCCAGATCGGTCAACTGACTGTGGGTTTCATCGGTTCCGCCAATTACAGCGTGCTGCCCCAGGTCATCCGGGAGTTCCGGAAACGGTTTCCGGCCGTCGAACTGTCCCTGACGGAGATGAACACCAGCCAGCAGATCGAGGCGCTGCATAACGGTAGAATTCAGGCGGGCTTCATGCGCCCGCCCCGTGGCGTCACAGAAGCGGGGGTGTCGATCGAACCCGTCTTTCGGGAACCGTTGCTGGCGGCCATGCCCGGGAATCACCCCCTGCGGAGGGAAAGCGTGCTGCCGCTGCGCCGGCTGGCGAATGAGCCGTTCATCATGATTCCGAGACAGCGGGGCCCCGGTTTCTTTGATCATATCATCACCCTCTGCCAGCGGGAAGGTTTCAGCCCGCACATCGTGCTGGAAGCATCGCAGTTCCATACGATCATCGGTTTGGTGGCTGCAGGCATCGGCATCTCGATATTGCCTGCCTCGATGGCGCGGTCCCGCATCCGGGGGGTCGTGTTCAGATCGATTTCAGAAGAGGCGGAGACGGTCCTCCACATGGCCTGGGCGAAAGACAATCGTTCGCCGGTTCTGCAGAATTTTCTCGACGGGGCAAGGGCTGCCGTCCGTTCTCTTACCTCATCCACCTGAATCCATTGCAAGCTTCTTTCCCAGATCGTAGGCTTCCCGCATGACTTTCCGATTGGAGCGGATCCGGCCGGCATCCATGGCGCTTCCGTACACCATGCCCACGATTTTCGCCTCGATGTAGCCGAAGGCGTCCTGGAAGGTCCTCAGCGCGTTGACGCATCCCGAGTCGAAGGGATCTTCACCGCCGTAAGCCATGGCGATCGCAATCCGCTTTCCGATGAACGGCTCCTCCTGGTAGGCCGGAAGGGCGAAACAGCGATCCATGAAGATCTTGGTCTGTGCGGACATGTTGAACCAGTAAACGGGGCTGGCGATCACCCAGGCATCCGCCTCGACGAGTTTCAAATAGATGTCCTGCATGTCGTCCTTGATGGAACAGCCCTTGCTGTTTTTCTTCTGGCAGGTGAAACAGGCTTTGCAGGGGGAGATGGTCTTGCCGTGCAGGTAGATGGTTTCAACCTTTGCCTTGGCCGCTTTTGCCCCCTTCTCGATCTGACCCGCGAGAATGGCGCTGTTGCCTTTTCTTCTCGGACTTCCCAGCAAGACCAGGATCTTTGTTGCCATCATGATACCTCCTAAAAGTTTGTTCGTCGGTTTCCCAATGCGTCGGCCCGCTTCATCTCGAGAGATCCGGCGCTTCCGTTCGAAATGGCGCATTGGGATTGATCAGGGGATTGGATAAGCAATCCGGACAATAATAGACCGGCCAGACGCACCCGCAGCCGGAGCCGATCAGCTCAAACCGGCAGCAGGCCTCACAAACGGGCGTGTCACATCCCTTGCAGAAGGTAAACATCCCGTTGATCGCACAAATCGCGCAGTTCATGTCGCTCATGAAGCGTTTCCCTTCATTTTCATGAGTCTTTCAATCCGCTTCTCGAGGGGCGGATGGGTGCCTGTCCGAAGCGTAAGAAAAACGGAAGGAGATGTCAACGCAATATGTACCTCCTGTCGCACGGATCCTTGACAAATTGTCCGTTAATCCTTATTATCAGAATAAACTGAATTATCAGAAAATACTATGTCATCTAAATGGTGGATGGGAGGGTTGCAGGGATGAGCAAGACCAATGCCAGAAAATCCTGTTGTGCACCGGGAAACGTGAATGCCGCCGTCTGCAAGGTGGAGTCTCTGATCAGCATCGACGAGCGGGGCCAGATGGTCCTTCCGAAGGAACTGCGGGAAAGGGCGAACATCAAAGCCGGCGACAAACTGGCCCTCGTCAGTTGGGACAAGGACGGTGAGATATGCTGCCTGGCGCTCATCAAGGCCGACAACCTGGCCGAACGGGTCAAGGAGTTTCTCGGGCCGGTTCTGGCCGGTGTGATCTCTGGATAAAACAACCTTTCATGGAGGTATGTCAATGAACGAAGCGGAAATCAAGAAAAAC
>JAXDBM010000004.1:0-12488 GCA_034678725.1 Syntrophales bacterium
CCAGTGCCGGGTCGTAGTCGTATTTCTTCATTTCCGGCAGGGCCACGGCGGCCATCGTCGCTGCTGTGGCGCTGGTGGAGCCGCAGATGGCGGAGAACCCGGCGCAGGCCCCGATGGTGGCGATGGCTAGGCCGCCGGGAAGATGCCCCAGAAACTTGTGGGCCGTGTGGAAAAGCCGGCTGCTTATCCCGGAATGAAAGGCCACCTGACCCATCAGCACGAACAGCGGAATGACCGTCAGGTTGTAGGAGCTGAACACCGAGAAAAAATCACGGGCAATCAGGTTCAAGGAAGCATCCCAGGAAACGAGTAGGCCGAAGCCGGCAAAACCCACAAGGGCCATGACGAAGCCCACCGGGATCTTGAGGAACATGAGCCCCACGAGGACGACGAAGCTCAGCAGGCCCATCGCAGTCGGCGTCACGACGACAGGCCCTTTTTGAAGGATTTGATCAAATCCATGAGCAGCACCAACGCCAGCAGACCGCAGCCGAAGGCAATTCCGTAGACGATGGGATAGAGTGGCATCTGCAGCGTCAGAGACACCTCGCCGCTCTGGCGCAGATCGATGCCGTAAACGGCGCTCTGCCAGGCAATCATGCCGAAAAGCGCTGCGCCGATCAGGCTGCCCGCGCTGTCAATCACAATCTGCGTCCGCGGCGGAAGCTTTTCATAAATCATTTCTACCGCCACATGGCCGCGTTGCAGAGAAGTATAGGCCATGGCGAATGCAATGATGACGGCGCCCAGCAATCCCACCATCTCATAGGTGCCCGGGATGGGAGAGCTCACCAGCCGCAGAAACACATCGGCGCAGGACAGCAGCATCATGACAACCACTGCCGCACAGGCGACATAATTGAACCAGTTGCTTGCCGCCGCAACGGTCCGCTCTAAGCGAAGCATAGCCGGCAGTCCCTCCTGCGGAGAAGCTTCATTTGTACATCTTCCCGTACTTCTTGATAAGACTTTCCGCTTCCTTCACGGTCTGTTGTCCGTTCAGACCCTTGGCATTGGTTGTCTTGACGTAATCGCTGATGATCGGTCCGACGGCCTTTTTCCAGCGGTTGTTTTCCTCCCTGGACAGGGGGATGATCTTGTTTCCCAAGCCAAGCGAGTACTGGCGGCCTTCCTGGTCCACTTGATCCCAGGCCTTTCCGTGCACGTCGATCCACTGGCCGCTCACCTCCTCGAAGATATTCTGAATGTCTCTGGGAAGTGCGTTCCATTTCTTCAGGTTCATGACCACGAACATGGCCGTCGTATAGCCGATTCCGGATGTGTCGGTCGTGTTCTTGATCACTTCGGCCTGCTTCCAGCCTTTCAGGACCTCGATGGGCCCGAAGGTGCCTTCCACGACGCCTTTCTGCAGGGCCTCGTAGGTTCCGCCCTGCGGCATGGCAACCGGGACGGCGCCCAGCGTTTCCACGACTTTAGCGCTGAGACCGGTGGATCGGATCTTCATGCCCTTCAAATCCTGCAGGGAGCGAACCGGCTTGACCGTATGAAGCAGTCCGGGCCCGTGGGCATGAATGTACAGGACCTTCACCCCTTCCAATTCTTTTGGCTTGAATTTCCTGTAGAAATCGTTGGCGACGCGGGTTGCCGTGCGGCCGTTCGGATAACCCAGCGGGAGATCCAGGACCTCCATGACCGGAAAGCGTCCCCGCGTATAGGCGAAGCAGGACATGCCGAGATCGGAGATGCCCTTCAGCACGCCGTCATAGGTCTGATCGGCCTGCGTCAGCGTTCCACCGGAGAAGACATTGATTTTGATCCGTCCGCCCGTTCTCTTTTCGATTTCCTCGGCCCAGGCGGCAGCAGCCTTGCTCTGACCGTGCGTGGGCGGGAAAAAGACGCTGTAGGTCAGACTGGTCGTGGCGGACATGGCGCTTGTTACGCCGATGACCACGCAACCGGCCGAGAAGAACAAAGTTATCAGGACCGCGAATAACAATTTTCTTTTCATGGCTCACTCCTTGCGAGGTTCGTTGTTGTCCGGCCGGCGGCATGCGCAACGGGACCGGCTTGTCTGTCTCAAGGAAGAAACAGGCGGGAAAAATGACCCTGCCTTCCCGGAAACAATCTATCCAACAGCATCCAACACATCAAATGTGGCTCCACCTGCATACAATTCTCAAGGGCGGTAGAAACGTGGGACTAAAAAGAGTATCATCGGAATGGCCTGCTAACCCGCGGGAGAAGCGGGCAGCAGGCGTCAATACATATAGACGTGAATGCGGCGAGAGACGAAATGCAGGTGATGTGTGAGTAAATGTTTCATGGTATGCCTTAAACCGGGATACACCTACTATTTAATTTAAAATATCCTGTCAAGCAAATTTTGATATTAGCCCTGCGGATTGGTCGTTTCCTTCATCCGGTCCAGTTCTTCCCGGTACTGCTCGGCCTGAGCACGGATACTCTCGATTTCCGCACGGGCCTTTTCCAGCTTTTCATACTGCTTCTGACGCTCTTCCCGCATCTTGTCCTGGATGTCGTCAAAGCCCACATATACGGCCAGAATGCCGCCGAGCAGGAGGGCGAGCGGCAGACCTCCCTTCAGAAGGATGAAGAAGTCCTGCCACCAGGCCAGCAAACCGACAAGCCCGAGAACAGCGGAGACGGCGCCGGCGATGAGCAGCGACATGATCAGGCCTCCTTGAGGATTGCGAATCGGTTCATCCGCATGGAAAGATTGGAAGCTCAATTAAGAGCATTGAGTTTCCAATCTATATCTGAATTTTATCACAGAATGCTGAATGAGGCAAGATGAAATGACGGAAATACGAACAGATGAAGTTCGGGCGAAGCGAAATGAACAGAGGGAATGTGTGCACCATGATTCTCGGCAGGCAAATAAAATACAAAGAAAGAAATGGAAATAAAGCTTGATAAAAAAAAGCTCTTAAATTAGCATATGCCGTTGAATGGCTTGGATCGGTAAAACATAACGGAATATAAGGGAATTTGTGAGATGATCGAGCCTGATTTTGACAAGGGAAAGGGTCTCCTGCCCGCCATTGTCCAGGATCAACAGAGCGGGAACGTCTTGATGCTGGCTTACATGAACCGCGACGCATGGCTCAAAACGCTGGAGACGGGCCGGGCGACGTTCTGGAGCCGGTCACGCAATGCCTTGTGGATCAAAGGCGAAACGTCAGGCCATGTTCAGATGGTTCGGGAGATCATGATCGACTGCGATGCGGATGCAATTCTTCTTAAAGTGGAGCAACTGGGCGGGGCGGCCTGTCATACCGGTTATGCATCCTGCTTTTACCGAAGGCTGGACCGCGGCTTCGTTGAAGTCGTGGGTCGGAAAATATTCAATCCGGAGGACGTATACCGAAAATGAAGATCTTGAAACTGGGCATTCCCAAGGGGAGCCTGGAAGCCAACACCGTCGAGCTTTTCAAAAAGGCCGGCTGGCGGATTTCCTATGACAGCAGGAGCTACTTTCCGGATATTGACGATGACGAGATTGTCTGCAGTCTGGTCAGAGCCCAGGAGATGTCCCGGTATGTCGAAGAGGGGAACATCGACCTCGGACTGACCGGGAAAGATTGGATCATCGAGAACGATTCAAAGGTCGTTGCCGTACAGGATCTGGTTTACTCCAAATCGTCGGCAAGACCAGCCAAGTGGGTGCTCGTGGTCAGGCAGGATTCACCGATCCATGCCATCGAAGACATGGAAGGAAAGCGCATTTCCACGGAATTGGTCAATTTTACGAAAAGGTATTTCCGCGAGCGTAACATCCATGTTTCGGTCGAGTTTTCATGGGGTGCAACGGAAGCCAAAGTGGTTGAGGGACTCGTGGACGCCGTTGTGGAAGTTACTGAGACCGGGTCGACCATTCGCGCGAACAAATTGAGAATCGTTCACGAACTCATGACGACAAACACACAATTGATTGCCAATCAGACGGCCTGGGAGGATCCCTGGAAAAGGCAGAAGATCGAGCAAATCCGGACGCTTCTGAACGGTTCGCTTCAGGCCTTGGGAAAGGTTGGATTGAAGCTCAACGTGTCCCGGGAAAACCTGGGGCGTGTCGTTCTGCTGCTGCCCTCCCTCAAAGCGCCCACGATATCCAGCCTGTATTCGGAAGAGTGGTTCGCTGTGGAAACCATTGTCAGTGCCGGTATCGTCCGCGATCTGATCCCCGTCCTTCGGGATGCCGGGGCGGAAGGGATCATCGAATATCCTCTGAACAAGGTGATTTGAGAGAAGTTTATTTGATTTCGAGAAAAGACTTCATCATGACTCGTAAAGCCGGAATAGAGAGAAAAACCACCGAAACAGATGTGCTCGTCAGACTCAACCTGGATGGATCAGGCAGGGGGGATATTTCCTCGACGCTCCCGTTTCTGGATCATATGCTGAACCTTTTCGCGAAACATGGTTTTTTCGACCTGACGCTCAAAAGCAAGGGAGACACCGACATCGACGACCATCACCTTGTGGAAGACATTGGCATTTGCATGGGGGAGGTCTTCAAAAAAGCCCTTGGCAGCAAGGCGGGAATTGCCCGTTACGGATCAGCCACCGTACCCATGGATGAGAGTTTGTGCAGTGTGTCTGCCGATATTTCAGGCAGACCCTATCTGGTTTATCACGCGAATTTCAGCCGCGCCCGTATCGGCACGTTCGACTCAGCCCTGCTGAAGGAATTCTTCAAATCTTTTTCGGATCATAGCGGAATAACCTTGCACATCAATCTCCTGTATGGTAGAAATAACCATCACATGGCGGAGGCCATTTTCAAGGCTTTTGCCCGTGCTCTCTCGGGAGCGGCTGCCCGGGATCAACGGATTGCAGGCGTCCTGTCCACAAAGGGAAGCCTGTAGGCGCTGAAATGCATGTCAACCGAAAAGAGGCTGTCGATGATTCACAAGATGAGCAGCGTTGTTCATGAGGGGATGAACTTTTGGTATGTCATAGGCTTTCTGGCACTCATTGCGGTCGGATGTACCCACGGCGGAGTTTCCGGCGCATCCCATCCACAGGACGAAAAGCACGTTTTTCACAGGGTTGCCGTTGCGCCTTTTCAGCAGTCGACGCCGGAAATGGTGGACATCAACGCGGTTGACTGCAGCAGCTGTGGAATGTTCAAACAGCCGGTTCGTTTCCCCGATCATCCCGAGACCGTAATCGAACAGAACTTTATCGACAAGCTGAATTCAAGTTACCGCATCGATATTGTCCCTCCCGAACGGGTTTCCGGGATTTATGAACGTTATGCCAGCCTTCTGGGCCGGGAAACACCCCTTTCCGTTCTGAGAAAAGTGGGGGCCGATCTGGCCGTGGACGGCATTGCCTACGGGTATGTTTTTTACTACCGGGAAAGGAAGGGCATGCCCTATTCGGTGGAAAAGCCCGCTTCTGTTGCATTTGAAATTCACCTGTTCCGGGTCAGCGACGGTGCATTGGTCTGGAAAGGCCGTTTTGACAAGACACAGACTTCTCTGATGGAAGATGTTCTGCAGGCATCCGCCTTTTTGAGAGGAGGCGGGAAGTGGCTGACAGCCAGGGAATTGGCTGAGGAGGGGATCGAGGATGTCGTGAAGACCTTCCCGGCTGTTTCCAAATAGACACCTGCCCGCGCAACCATTATTCGGTACGACAAACACATCTTCGGAATTTCGGAGAATCGGAAGTTCCGAATTTTCATTTGGAGCAATCATTGATCGTCATACCCGCCATTGACCTGAAAGACGGCAAATGCGTCCGCCTGGCCCAAGGCGATTTCAGCCGGATGACGGTCTATTCGGAAAACCCTCCGGAGATCGCAACACAGTGGCAGGAACAGGGGGCTGAACGGATTCACATTGTGGATCTCGACGGATCCCTGGCCGGTTCGCCCAAAAACAGAAAAGTGATCCTGGAAATCGTCCGCTCTGTCCGGATTCCCATCGAGGTGGGCGGCGGCATTCGGGATATCCAGGCGGTTGCCTCCTATGTCGCGAGCGGCGTGCAGTGGGTCATACTCGGGACAGCGGCGTTGAAAAACAGGACCTTTGTCAAAGAGGCATGCCGGCTTTTCCACGGGCATGTCATGATCGGGATCGATGCCAGAGACGGTCTGGCGGCCGTGGAAGGATGGACGGAGAAAACAGGTGCGCCGGCAGCTGATCTTGCCAGGGGCTACGAGGAAGATGGTCCGGACGCAATCATTTACACCGATATCAAAAGGGACGGCATGGCAACGGGGATCAATGTCGAAGCCACGCGAATGCTGGCGCGATCCGTTTCAATTCCCGTGGTCGCTTCCGGGGGAGTTGCGGGCATCGAAGACATTCGAAGCGTTGCCGGAATTGAAGCGGACGGGGTGATGGGCGTCATTGTCGGAAAGGCCCTATATACGGGAAGCCTCCGCTTGCCGGAGGCGATCCGGGTGGCAAAGAATCGGCAAACTGAGGATTGACGCAGGGAGGTGGATTGGAATGGAAGACTGTATTTTCTGCAGAATCATTAACGGTCAGATTCCCAGTTCGAAAGTGTACGAAACGGATCGGGTCTTGGCCTTCGATGACATCCATCCCATGGCGCCTGTCCATGTGATTGTTGTCCCAAAAAAGCACATCCCGACGCTCATGGATGTCACGCTGGAAGAAAGCCGCGAGGTGGAGGCTTTGCTGACCGGGGTGCAGGAGGTTGCGCGCTTCAAGGGAATTGACCAGAGGGGATTTCGGACCGTCATCAACTGCAACAGCGAGGGAGGCCAGGTCGTTTTTCATTTGCACATCCACGTCTTGGGCGGTTTGAAGCTCCGGGATGCGTTGAACTGATTTTTCGGGCGCAGGTTGACAAACCGGGAAGGCAATATAATATAAACAAGAGAAGATAGGTGAAGCAATGGCATTCAAGACAAAAATCGAACAGGACATGGTTGCAGCGGCCAAAGCAAAGGATAGAATTTCACTGTCCGCGCTCCGCATGATCAAGACAGCTGTGCACAACCGGGAAATCGACCTCAAGAGGGAACTCAGCGAAGCCGAATTTTTTCAGGTTCTTTCGAGCATGGTAAAGCAGCGCAAGGATTCGATCGAACAGTTCGCCAAAGGCGGGCGCGCGGACCTTGTCGAAAAGGAAGAGTCGGAATTGAAGGTGATTCATTCTTTCATGCCGGCGCAGATGTCCGAGGAAGACGTGAATCGCGAGATCCGGCAGGCGATCGCGGAAACCGCTGCCGTCAGCGTGAAAGACATGGGCAAGGTAATGAAAGTCCTCATGCCGAAACTGACCGGGAAGGCTGACGGCAAAGCAGTCGGAGAAAAGGTCAAGGCGGTGTTGTCGGCATGAGACTGACCGATTTTGTGATGATTTTCCTGTTTGCGCAACGATCTCCGCGATGAAGGCATGAGGTTGAAAGGTCACATACCGGATGTCAAGATCGAAGAAATCAAGAGCAGGGCCAATATCGTCGAGCTGGTCTCGGAATATGTGACACTCAAGAAGGCAGGCCGGAATTATGTGGGCCTCTGCCCCTTTCACAAAGAGAAGACCCCTTCCTTTACCATCACGCCGGACAAGCAGATGTTTTACTGCTTCGGCTGTGGAGAGGGGGGCAACGTATTCGCTTTTTTGATGAAAATCAACCAAATGGCTTATCCGGAAGCCGTTCGGCATTTGGCCCGGAAAACCGGGGTGGTGATTCCGGAAAAGGCAAGCAGCCGGGCGGAAAAAGATCAGGACAGCCTGAGAGAGCAACTCATCCGTGTCAACCAAGTGGCGGCGGTTCATTATGCAAGCAACCTGTTTTCGCCCGGAGGAATGGAAGCGCAGGCCTACCTGAAACAAAGAGCGATACGGGAAAATGTCGTCCGGGAATTCCGGCTGGGATTCGCACTGGACGGCTGGAGACATCTGAAAGATTTTCTGGAGAAACAAGCCATCCCCATCAAAACTGCCGAGCAGGCCGGGCTCCTCGTTGCGGGGAAGGAAGCATCGACGTATGATCGCTTCCGGAACAGATTGATGTTTCCGATCGAGGATGCGAGCGGTCGCGTCGTTGCCTTCGGCGGTCGAAACATCGGTGCCGGGGAGCCGAAATACCTGAATTCCCCGGAGTCGGCTGTTTACGTGAAGGGGCGGACTTTATATGGTCTGAACCGGGCGCGGGAGGAAATCCGCAGTCAGGGTTATGCCATCCTTGTCGAGGGATACTTTGATCTGTTGCAGTTGTGGAATGCGGGCATTACGCATGTTGTTGCCACACTGGGGACAGCGCTGACAAGAGAACAGGTTGACCTGCTGAATCGGTACACGGCGCAAGTTGCCGTCTTGTTCGATCCGGACGAGGCGGGGAAGAAGGCCTTGGAAAGAAGCCTCGCGCTGTTCCTTGCGGGGAATATGCATGTCCGGGCCGTGAATCTTCCCGGCGGGCATGATCCGGACGATTATGTCAGGGCCTTCGGGAAAAACAGGTTGCTCGACCTGATCGCGCGCGCTCCGTCCATGGTCGATTACTATGTCGAAAACATCCTGGGCGATCGGGGCACTTTTGAGAAGGATCGAGATGCGTTGCGCCATTCACTCTCATTGATTCGTCGCATCGACAATCCCGCAGAGAGAAATCTGTTTATCAAGCGGGTTTCGGAAAAGCTCGGTGTGGACCCGAATATTTTGAAACAAGAGATTTCCCGGTCCTTGCCGACCGTCCCGATTGATGCATCGGTGCATGCGCGCGGGACGGGAAGTGTTGATCTTCTGGAATTGAGTGTGCTCCATCTTCTGATGGCGAACCCGGAGAAAATCTCCATGATCAAGGAAACGGGGATTTTGCGTTATTTCATGAATCCGGAGCTGAAAGCAATGGGAGAAAGGCTTGGAACCCTGACGGCCGGCGCGGAGCGGTTCGACGCCGTCGCGTTCATCAGCGATCTTCCGGCCGGACCCGTTCGGGAAACCCTGCTGCGGAAAGCCATGGATGAAGGTTCCCATGATGAAAATGTGCTGGATCGCCTTCTCGGCGATGCGGTATTGCAGCTGAAACGGAAATGGTATCGTGAGGTCCACAGGAAGTTAAGGGCAAGGATGATCAAGGCTCAGGAAGCGGGGGATGAGGAGCTCTGCAGGGAGCTTTTGAGCGAGAAAGAACACCTGTTGAGAGAGGAAAGATCGCAGGCGGCTGGAATCAAGGAAATTCATGGTTAGAAAAGGCGTGCCGGGAGAGTCCGATATGGGAAAAGAAATCCAGTCCGATGAATTTAAAAAACTGATTACGCTGGGAGAGGAAAAGGGGTTCCTGACCTATGACGATGTAAATGATCTGTTGCCGTCCGATGTCATTTCTTCGGATCAGATCGATGACATCATCATGCTCTTTGGTGAAAAGAACATTGATATTATCGATACCGACAAGGGGGAAAAGCTGATCGTCAAAAAACAGACGGAGGAAATGGCAGCCGCCAAGGAAGAAGAAATGATCGGCGCCATCCCCCCCGTCGGCAAGACCGGCGATCCGGTCAAGATGTACCTCCGGGAAATGGGTCTGGTTTCGCTTTTGAGCCGGGAAGGGGAGGTTGAGATTGCGAAGCGGATTGAAGAGGGCCTGCGGGAAAGCATGGATGCTGTTTTTGCCGTGGAATCCTGCATCAAGGACGTGGTGGAGATCGGGGCCAAACTGAAGAGCGGGGAGTGGCGTGTCAAGAGCGTCGTGGACAATCTGGAAGATGATGACGGGTATGTTGAAGAGGACATGCACCGGGAGAGGGTTCTGAGGCTCATCAACCGGGTGACGGCACTCGATCGGAAAAATGATGCCCTGAGATTGAAGTTGAAGGCCAAGGATCTTCGCGAATCGCAGAAAAATCTGATCCGTGCGGAACTGGACAAAAACTTCAAAAGCATCATTCGCCTTTGCAGAAAAGTCAAGTTCAGCAAGAGACAGACGGATCGCATGGTGTCAAGGCTGAAAGGGTTTCTGGCGGAGATCGAAGATGCGGAGCGGGCAATTCAGCGCTGCAAGGACAAAACCGGGCTGACCCTCGCGCAGATGGAAAAGGCTTGGGTGCGTATGAAGGGATCGAGTGCCGAGGCAAAACGCGTCGCCCGCGAAATGAAGGTAAGCGTTGAAAGGTTGAGAGAATCTGAATCCACTGTAAAAGAAGCCAACCGTCGTGTCAAGAAAGCGTCGCAGAGTGTTGGTCTGCCGGCATCGACACTCAAGAAAGTCGTTTTGACGATTGAAAAGGGTGAAAATCATGCCGAGACGGCGAAAAGAAAGCTGGTGGAAGCCAATTTAAGGCTGGTGGTCAGCATCGCTAAAAAATATACCAATCGCGGGCTGCAGTTTCTGGACCTGATCCAGGAAGGAAACATTGGTCTCATGAAAGCGGTCGATAAATTTGAATATCAGAGGGGGTATAAATTTTCGACCTATGCGACCTGGTGGATCCGGCAGGCCATTACACGGGCCATTGCCGATCAGGCCCGGACAATCCGTATACCGGTTCATATGATTGAAACCATTAACAAACTGATTCGTACTTCACGGTATCTTGTGCAGGAATTGGGCCGTGAACCCACCCCGGAAGAAATTGCCAACAAGATGGAATATCCATTGGAGAAAGTCCGGAAGGTGTTGAAAATCGCCAAGGAACCGATCTCACTGGAAACACCGATCGGAGAAGAGGAGGACAGTCATCTCGGCGATTTTATCGAAGACAAGAAGATCATTTCGCCTTCGGAAGCGACGATCAGCATGGATTTGGCTGAACAGACCCGGAAGATTCTCTCGACTTTGACGCCCAGAGAAGAAAAAGTTTTAAGAATGCGGTTCGGGATCAGCGAGCGGATGGACTCCGCACCGGGGCAAAGGCCCGAGCTGTTGAATTTGACTAAAGAATATGTCCAGAATCCGGAGGCTCCTGCCGTCCGGAAACTGCGGAACCCTTCACGCAGAAAATCCTTGAAACCTCCATTGAAATGAGAAAAGCCGTCGTTGAAGGACTGCTGGCGAAGCGTTTGAAATAAGATATTGACAAGAAGTACGGGGCGGTGTAGCAATGAATACTTGTGGGAATGATTGGCGGGTGTCGATCATTCCCGCCTGTTAAGGGCCCATAGCTCAATTGGTAGAGCCACCGGCTCATAACCGGTCGGTCCCTGGTTCGAACCCAGGTGGGCCCACCAACAGGACCTTGATCGGGGCGTTATCAAAGAAGGAGGACGGTACCCAGACATGTTTCGAACATTGCGTTGCAGCGTGCGTTCCATATCCTTTCCAAAACAAGCGGGAAGGTGGGAATTCCTGAAAAAAATGCACCGGCAAAGGGTGCATTTTTTTTGTCATTTAAGCAGTATGGCCGTGAAAGGGGGGTGCTGTTGAGAGACCAGATCAGACTGTTGATAGAACTGCAAAAGGCTGAGTCGGAGATGATGAGAATTGAAACCCGGAGAAGAATACTGCCCGAGCAACTGATCAAACTGGACGAAGAATTCAACCTGGTCCGTGAAAACGTTGAGGAAAAATCGAAAAGACTCGAAGAATTGAATAAGAACCGGAGAGATCATGAAGATAAATTGAAAAGAGGCCATGAGAACCTCAGAAAAGCAAAAGATCGATTGACGGAGGTTAAGACCAACAAGGAATATCAATCCATGCTCAAGGAAATTGAGGGACTCGAACAGAAAAACAGCGAAATGGAAGATGGTGTGCTCGTCCTGCTTGAGAAAATCGACCAAATGAAAGCTGGCGTTCAGGCAGGAGAGCGTGAATTTGAAATTGATCAGAAGGAATATACCGCGAAAAAAAATCGGATCGAAGATGAACTGAACTTGCTCGAAGGGGAATACACCCGTCACGATCATTCCAGTCGTGAATTGCGAAAACAAATCCATGCTGATATCATAAAGAGATACGAGTCAATCAAGAACATTCGGAACGGGCTTGCCGTGGTTCCCGCCTGGAAAGAGGTATGCCAGGGTTGCCACATGAACATTCCACCGCAGATGTATATTGAGCTGCAGCGAGATTCGGATATCAAATACTGCCCCCAGTGCAACCGGATTATGTACTGGGAGGATCAGAGCGGAAAGGTGTCGGAGTAGATCAGATGATCGCTGGCCCGTGACCGACGGGCTGGAGGAAAGTCCGAGCTCCACAGGGCAGGATGGTTGCTAACGGCAACTGGGGGTGACCCTAAGGAAAGTGCCACAGAAAAGATACCGCCCGCCTCCGGCGGGTAAGGGTGAAAAGGCGAGGTAAGAGCTCACCAGTTTTCCGGGTGACCGGAAAAGCTTGGTAAACCCCATCCGGAGCAAGACCGAATAGGAGGACATTTAAGGGTGGCCCGCCCGTCGTCCTCGGGTTGTGTCGCTCGAGGCAACAGGCAACTGTTGCCCCAGATGAATGATCATCGCCGTCCCTCGGGTGACCGTGGGGCGGGACAGAACTCGGCTTATGATCTGGTCCGTCACCTCATGACAAAGGGGGCGGGGGGGGGGGGGGGGGCCCCCCCCCCCCCCCCGAGGGGCCACAAAGT
>JAXDBM010000005.1:0-37866 GCA_034678725.1 Syntrophales bacterium
TAAGCGACGCGTTTATCTCTAAACTGAACCTGGGCTTGACCTCGACTGTCCAATCCACCTACCTCGGGGGTTCGGGATATGATTTCTCCCATGCGCTTGCAGTTTCCGGGGATTCCGTCTACGTGACGGGTGCCACCTATTCCCCCGATTTTCCTGGCAGATCTGGCGGCGCCCAGCCTGTATTTGGTGGGGGAAGTGTTGATTCTTTTGTCTCCAAATTAAACCTGGACCTGACCCCGACTGTCCAATCCACCTACCTCGGGGGTTCGGCCGATGACACGGCCAGCGCCCTTGCCGTGTCCGGGGGTTATGTCTATGTGGCGGGCTCCACCAGTTCATCCGACTTTCCGGGAACAGGCAGCGGGGCACAGCCGACATTTGGAGGGAATCAGGACGCATTCGTGTCCAGGCTGAACGGCAGCCTGACACAACTTGTCCAGTCCACCTACATCGGAGGTACGGACATTGAGGATGCTTATTCCCTCGCTGTGTCCGGAAGCTATGTCTATGTCGCGGGACAAACCAATTCCACCGATCTCCCCGGGAAAACAGGGGGGGCACAGCCTGCAAAGGCGGCAAACAAGGATTCCTTTGTGTCCCTTTTATCGGACGACTTGAAGGGCGACTTGAAGAAACCCACCGGGGGTTTTTACGTCATTCCGAACAAGAAGGGTGGCGGAGCCGCCATATACCTGGAATAGCGCAACAGGGAAGGCACTGGGGCCATCACCCCTTTCGGCTGAAAACCTTTCATCTCGATCGATTGGCATTGGGTGATCATGTGGACCCAAATTTCTGCCTGGTTCAGCCACGATGCAGATGTGAGGGTGTAGAGGAGTGAATCTTGACGATCCGAGTACTTTTTTTGTTGCTTGTATGTTTTACCCACGCAGCCTTCGCCACTGACAGCAAATCGATTCCCTTCGTGCCTGTTGAGGAGTCGCCCAAGATTCTGGGTGGTGTGGAAGCCGCGCCGGGAGCCTGGCCATGGATAGCCGCGATACTCTGGTCCGACGAGCAAGACACATATTATGCTCAATATTGCAGCGGCGTCCTTATCGACAAGACCTGGGTTTTAACCGCAGCTCACTGCGTTCAGGGGATGTCATCTCAAGATATAGAGGTTGCCGTTGGAGCCTATGATCTGACTGCTTTCACCGGAAGTCGCACCCCTGTAAAGTCAATTAAAATCCACCCCCAGTACAACAGCACATTCTATAACGATATCGCACTGATTGAATTGAGCAATCCATCGTATACGCCAACAATCCCTCTTTTCTCCGGACAGTCCAAGGATGACACCCCTCCTTCCTTACTCGGCAGCGTGGTCACTGTTCTCGGATGGGGATTGGCTGACACGGCAACCACCTGGTACTATCCGACAAAATTACGACAAGTAAACCTTCCGGTCGTTGCAGACAGTTATTGTAATGATATTTACACAGACCAAGTTATCCCCTCCCAGTTTTGCGCAGGGTATTACGAAGGAAAGGATGCGTGTGATAGAGACAGTGGAGGACCGGCAGTTTTACAAGTCGACGGAAAATGGGTACATGCCGGAATTGTCTCTACCGGCGTATCCTGCGAAAGTTACAATGGATGGTATGGCAAGTACACCCGGACATCTGAATACATTCAATTCATAAAACTGTATGTCCCAAATGTTACGACGACCAGGAATCCCGCTGTTGGAATATCACCGTCGATAAATTTGCTCCTGCTGAGTCCTGAATCCGTGAACCCCTGAACCGGATGCACTTTCCCGTCGTATGGAAACGGCACAATCCGATGAATTTGGCGTTTGTCCACATCGCCACCCGCAGTTGCACCCAGGTGTAAACTTATCGTCCCTCATTTCCGCTTGCTGCAACCGCGTCTCCGTTTGAATACCTGAAAAATAACGATGCCCAGGACCGTCCCGGCCGCATTGCAGGCAACATCGACCAGGGAGGAGTCCCGCATCGGGAGCCAGGCCTGGGAAATCTCGATGAGCAGGCTGAGCCCCACACCGAGAAGCAAGGCGACCAGATAAACCACCGCTTTGCGCTTTCGCGTTGCCTTGCCAAGAAAAGCGGAAAAGAAGAGCCCCGCCGGGATGAAGCCGAGGATGTTGACGGCAACGTCCTGATAGAAGGACTGGTTCAGGCGGAGATCGGGAGCCGGCGGTTCGAGGGTTCTCCGCTGCAGGGGCCTGAACATGTCCGGCATGCTCAGCGCCTCGTCCGGGTTGGCCGCGTTCCGGACCATCTCCCCCTGCCGCTCGTAGAACGGATACAGGGCGACAAGCCCGGCCTGCTGCCGGATCGCGAGGGAGTCGTTGCGCTGCCAGGCCTCGTAATCCCGGGTCGCCTCCTCCGGCGCGAGGACGCGGTTGTAGACGGCAAGGCCCGTGATGTCGCCGGTCCAGAAGCTCTCCCCGGAGGGGGAATTGCCGAGGATCAGGCGCATGTCACCCGCAGGCGTGGCGGCCAACAGGGAGCGGCGGGGATAGGCCTTCGGGGGACCCCCGTTCACGTAAACGGCGGTACCGCTCCGGTCCGAGGCGATGGCGATGAACGCGTCCTGCCCCTTGGGGAGCGCGTCGCGGAGGCCGATTTCCTGAAACTGCACACCCCTCTTGCGGTCGGCCGAGTCGTCCGCCCGGCTCCATATCACCAGGTGGCTTCGCCACTGTCTGAGCGTGAGCAAATCCGGGCTTTTCCCATCGTAAAGTGTGACGATGCACGGTGAACTGGACGTCTCCAGTTCGGGGCGGAGCCGGATCTCGAGGGTGATCGCCCTTTCCTGAAAGAGCCGCTGCCATTGCTTCTGATCGATGAAGGGGCCGGTGACGATCCCCTGGCCGTGGAAGCGGACACCGTCCCGGTCGGGCAGCCAATCTACCTGGTTTTTCGGGAAAAAGTTGAAAGGCCAGAGGCCGGCGACGAGGATGGCCAAAAGGACGGCAAGGCTGATGATACCCGCGAATTTTGAGACAAGGCTGTTCATCAGCAGGGCTCCGGGGTCTTTGGAAGGCATGGTTCCTTGTAGATACAGGCGGGCATCCTGTCAAGCCGGGAATGGATTTTCATGGAATCTTTCCGGCAGAGGACTTGATATCGCGGCAGCCGATTTTCCCGATCATTGGAAAGTGGTCGAATTTTTCTTCGGGAGTCAACCATTCTCAATTGTGGAGTCGATCGAAAAATGGGCCAAAATGATCAAACCCTCCCGGGGATCGGCAGAATCTGCGTGACCTCGACGGCATTGTCTGATATGATTTCGATATGATCAAAAACCCGGAAATACTGGAAAATTTTGAAAGTGACTTCCTTCGCAACCGCGGGCGGCTCTCCCATGAACAGTCCCGAAAGCTCTTTGCCTCCATGTGGAGGGAGGGTGTCGCGCTCGGTGTTTTGCCACCCGCCGATCCGCTGGAAGGCATCGAGGTCGATATCCGCGTAGCCCGGATCCTCAATTCATGTTTGACGAAACCCTCGCCCGCATAGCCGGCGCGCTTGAAAGCGCCGGAATACCCTACATGATCATCGGCGGACAGGCTGTCCTGCTCCACGGCGAACCCCGCCTGACCCGCGACATCGACATCACTCTTGGCGTCAATATCGACCGTCTCGAAATCCTTCTGGACATGACACGTCGTCTGTCCCTCAAACTGCTCCCGGAAGATGTGTCGGCTTTTGTGCAAAAAACCATGGTCCTGCCTGCCCTTGAAGAGGAAACCGGGATCCGCTTGGACTTCATCTTCTCATTCACGCCCTATGAGTCACAGGCGATCCAAAGGGCAAAAAAAGTGAGAATCCTGGACCGGGACGTCCGTTTTGCCACCGCGGAAGACCTGATCATCCACAAGATATTTGCCGGCCGTCCCAGGGACATCGAGGATGCCAAGAATGTCGTCATGAAAAATCCCGATCTGGATATCCGCTACATCGATAAATGGCTGAAGGCTTTTGACGATGCGGCGGACCCGAAGAATTTCCTGTCAACCTTCAGACAGATTATCGACAGCTCAATCATTTAATCCCGCCGTCGGCCTTCCGGCATGTGGAAATTCTACATTATGCAGCGGAAGGCCTCTTCGTAAATTATCCTTGAATATCACCACCCGGCATGGTAATATTCAACCATGAACATTCTTCCTCGCAAAGAACTGTATCAAGCCATCATGTCGGCAGTCAATCGCGCACCCGTAACGCTGCTCCTGGGCGCCCGCCAGTGCGGAAAAACCACGATTGCAAGAGAGATTCATCGCATTCACGGAGGCGCTTTTTTTGACCTTGAAGACCCTGAAACGCCCCTGAGGCCGGACATTGCCAAAACCGTTCTGCGGGATTTGACCGGTCTGATCATCATCGACGAATTTCAGAGACAACCGGAGCTTTTCCCCATCCTGCGGGTTCTTGCGGACCGAAGCCCGAATCCTTCAAAATTTCTTGTTCTGGGAAGCTCTTCCCTCGATCTTGTCCGGGGAATTTCGGAATCCCTTGCCGGGCGGGTTGCCTACGTGAATATCGGGGGGCTCACGCTGGACGAAACAGGTCCGGGAACGGTGAACGGCTTGTGGCTGCGGGGCGGTTTTCCGCGCTCATTTCTTGCGGAAAGCGAGGAAAGCAGCTTCGCGTGGCGCAACGACTTCATTCAGTCGTTTCTCGAGCGTGATATTCCGCAATTCGGCATTCGTATCCCTTCCGACACCCTCCGCCGATTCTGGATGATGACGGCCCATGTTCACGGTCAGATATGGAATGCCGCGGACCTGGCACGATCCCTTGGCGTCAAGGAGGACACAGCCCGAAAATACCTCGATATTCTATCCGGCGCCTTTATGATCCGGCAGATCCTGCCGTGGTATGAAAACATCGGCAAACGCCTGGTCAAATCTCCAAAGGTATACATCCGCGACTCCGGCATCCTTCACGCTTTGCTGGGAGTGCGGTCGATTCAGCCGCTCTATTCCCACCCGAAGCTGGGCCTGTCCTGGGAGGGATTCGCCATGGAACAGATCATTCGCACACTCGCCGCCGATCGCGAAGTGTTCTTCTACAAAGCCTACAGCGGCGCGGAGCTGGACCTTCTTCTGATCAGAGAAGGAAAACGTCACGGATTTGAATTCAAATACATGGATGCCCCCCGGATGACCCGGACCATGCATACCGTGTTGCGGGACCTTTCCTTGGAGAAGCTGTTTGTGGTTTATCCCGGAGCGCTTCGTTATCCCATGGCTGAAAAGATCGAGGCCGTTCCCCTTTCCGATGTCGGCCCGTCTTTTCTTCAGGGGCGTGTTCCATTCGAAGTTTCCTGACAAGCGTGCGGGCATGCCGCAGGCAATCCGAATTTGAAGTTGACAATTATTCATGACAACCTTACAGTCAAATTGACTTCCCCTGCAATTTTCATCCGCAGAAAAATAAAGAGGCTTGGACATGAAGCTGATGAACAAGACGAAGAAGCAGCTTGTCGCGGAGCTGGAGGCGCTGCAGGAGCGCGTGCTGGAGCTGGAGGCGCTGGAGCGTGACGCCCGGTTCGCCCAGCGCGAGTTCGGCGAGCGGATGAGCGGATACTTCCCGCAGGTGGAGCACATGAACGAGGCCATCTACGTCGTCTTCGACCGGAAGTACGAGTTCGTCAACCGGAAGTTCGCCGACCTGTTCGGCGTCACCCAGGAGGAGGTCTGCAGCCTGGGCTTCGACCCGATGAGCCTGGTCGCGCCGGAGAGCCGCCGCTTCGTCCGGGACAAGTTCCGCCAGGGCTCCCGGGGTGAGTTCACGGCCCAGCAGTACGAGTTCACCGGCCTGACCAACGAGGGCGTGAAGATCGAGTGCGAGACCTTCGTTCTGTACGTCCCCTACAAGTGGGGGGTCGCTATCCACGGGATGCTCCGGAACATCACGATGCGCAAGCGCGTCGACATCGAGCTGCAGCGCCAGCGCAGCGACCTGCAGATCGTCCTGAACTCCATCCCCACGAGCGTCTTCTACACGGACCGGGAGCACCGGTTCATTCGGGCCAACAGCGCCTTCTGCAAGTCCCTCGGCCTGCCGATGGAGCAGGTCATCGGGAAGACCCTGGCCGAGCTTTTCCCCAACGTGCCGGCCGAGCAGCTCGCGCCGTTCTGCGAGGTCAACGACCAGGTTATCCGGACGGGGCAGTCCCGGCGGGGCGTCATCGAGATCTTCCCGTCCCTGCGCGGCAGGCGGTGGATCCAGAACGACCGGATCCCCTACCGCGACGCGGAAGGGGAGATCGCCGGGACCATCTGCCTGGCCATCGACGTCAGCGACTACCGGGAGACGGAGGAAAAGCTCTGGTACCTGAGCTTCCGGGACGTGCTGACGGGGCTGTACAACCGGGCCTACTTCGAGGAGGAACTCGCACGGCTGGGGCACAGCCGCCAGTTCCCGATCAGCCTCATCACAACGAACGTCGACGAGCTCGCCGCCATCAACGAACGCGACGGCATCGCCGCGGGAAACGAGCTGCTGCGCCGCACGGCCCGCGTGCTGAAGGCCTTCCGCACGGAGGACGTCGTCGCCCGCGTCGCCGGGAACCGCTTCGCGGCGCTTCTGCCGCAGGCGGACGGCGCGGTCGCCGAAACCGCCCTGGCCCGCCTTCGGGAATCCCTGGCCGCGCACAACCGGGGCCACGAGGGGACGCCGCTGAACCTTACCTTTCAGGTGGCGACGGCGGCCACGTCCAGGGAAATCCAGCAAATTTCATTTTGACATGCGGGGTGGAAAGCCAATGAACAAAAAGCCGGAAGCGACCGTCAGCGTGGTCATGGGCAGCGACTCCGACCACCCGGTGATGGACGAGACCGTCAAGGTCCTTCGTGAATTCGACATCGGCCACGAGGTCGTGCTGACCTCGGCGCACCGCTCGCCGGAGCGGACCTCCTCCTTCGCGAAGAGGGCGGCGGATCGGGGCGTCCGCATCATCATCGTAGGGGCCGGCGCCGCGGCGCACCTGGCCGGCGTCATTGCGTCACAGACCCACCTGCCCGTCATCGGCGTCCCCATCGACGCCACCTCGCTGCGGGGGCTGGACGCGCTGCTGTCCACCGTGCAGATGCCCGGCGGCATCCCCGTCGCGACGATGGCGATCGGCAAGGCGGGCGCGAAGAACGCGGCGCTCATGGCCATTCGGATCCTTTCCCTCGAGGACGACGCCCTGCGCAAGAAGCTTCAGGCCTACTGCCGGAAGATGGCCCGGGACGTCGAGAAGAAGCACAAGCGCCTCAATGCCGGAAGTTCTTGAAATCGACCCCCGGAGGCCCGAGGCTCATCTCATCGCCCGCGCCGCCGCCATTCTCAAGGCCGGCGGCGTCCTTGCCTTCCCCACGGAGACTTTCTACGGCCTGGCGGCCGACGCGGCAAACGAAAGGGCCGTCGAGAAGATCTTTCGAATCAAGGGCCGCGATTTCGGGAACCCCATCGCGCTCATTGCCGGAAGCGAAAGCCACCTGCAGGGCCTGGTCGCGGAAATCCCCGATGCCGCAAGAATCCTGATGCGGGCCTTCTGGCCGGGGCCGCTGACGCTGGTCTTCAAAGCCTCATCCAGGGTCATCCCGAAACTGACCGCCGGAACCGGCCGGATCGGCATTCGAATCTCCAGCCACCCCATCGCGGCAAGTCTCACCGAGGCGCTCGGCGGCCCGATCACGGCGACCAGCGCCAACCGGTCGGGGGCCGCGGAGAATGTCTCGGCTCACGAAGTTCTTCAATTGCTGGGGGAAGATCCGGATGCCGTCATCGACGGGGGGCCCGCGCCGGGGGGCAGGGGATCGACCTTTCTGGACGTGACGGCCGATCCGCCGGTCGTGCTGCGGGAAGGGGCCGTACCGAAGGAGCGGATTTTCGAGGCGCTTCGGGGAAAATCGTGAAGGTTTACTGCAAGAGCTTTTCGGCGCCCGCGATCGAAAGGTAAACGTTCGCCACGCCGGGCGGCTCGGCGGCCACGACGATCATGAAGGGGATCTGCCCGCCGGGCGGGACGCGGTCGTTGGAGACGGGGCTACCCTGGATGTAGGCGAGCTTCTGCTGGATCACCTCGTCGGGCATCGCCGTCAGCTCGTCGTCCGTCAGCAGGTTGCCCGTGTAGGACTGGCGCTGGGCGATCACGGCATCGGAGGCGTCAGCCAGCTCCGCCTTCACCTGAATCCGGGTCATCGGGACTTCCGTGCCGTTGACCACATCCCCCTGGATGACGCGCATGCCCCCGGCGATCCGGTTGTTCACGTAGCGCTGACGGACGGACTGTATCTGGATGCCCTCCGGAACGGATTTCTTTTTGGATGCGCCCGCGCCGATCCTTCCTTCGATGGCGGGGACGTAGGGCGACAGCATCTGCATGGCCTTCATCCGGGCGTCCGGGAGGACCCAGATGCCGAGGCTGGCCAGCAGGATCAGGGCAATCACGAGATAGAGGACCGTCAGGGCGGTCCGGTGCGTCTCCTTCTCCGGGGCCGGCCCCTTTTCCTCCCCTTCCTCCTCGTCCGTTTTTTCCACCGTCAGCGCCTCGATGTCAGGCAGGGCTTCCGGAATGGGCTTGTACGCATCCGCCTGGATATCCGGGATCAGCATCTCCTCCTCGGCGGGGGGCTGCACCAGGGGATGGTGCTGGAAAAACTCGTGCCGGCAGCGGCTGCAGCGGACCCAGATCCCCTTCGCGGGAATCAGGGACTCGTCGAACCGGAATTTCGTCTCGCACTGCTCGCACTGGATGATCATGGGATCCCTCTTGCGCCCCTATTCCTTGATCACGTAAACCTCGGGCAGGGAGCGGTCCTGCTCGTTGCAGTCCAGGCCGTAGCCGACGACAAAGCCGTCGTCGATGGCAAAGCCGGTGTAGTCGGCGGTGAAAGGCACCTTCCGGCGCATCCGCTTGTCCAGGAACACGCACACCTTGAGCGACCGGGGGCGCCGTTCCCGGAGCGTCCTGACGAGGAAGTCCAGGGTGAGGCCCGTGTCCACGATATCCTCGACGACGAGGACGTCCTTTCCCTCGATCCCGATCCCGATGTCCTTCTTGATGACGATGCTCCCGGAGCTGACCGTCCCGCTGCCGTAGCTGGCAAGCTGCGTGAAATCGACCACGCAGGGGACCTGGAGCTGGCGGATCAGGTCCGCCATGAAGACGAAGGCGCCCTTGAGGATGCCGATGACGACCAGCTCCCGCCCGGCGCAGTCGCGGGAGATCTCGGCGGCCAGCTCCCGGACGCGCCCGGCGATGGCCTCCTTTGAAAAGAGGATCTCCTTCTCCATGGGTTTCATTCCTTCCGTTCCCGGCGATCCGGACCGCCGCATTTTCAAAGCGGCTTGCGAGGCCGCGGGATCTGAATGCGTCCTTTAGTACCCAACCGCGGTGGGCCTGTCAACCGAAATTCTCGGCGAGATTCCCGGCCGCGCCCCTCGCGTAGGCCGCCGCGGATTCGTCGATGCTCCGCTGAATGAGCGCTTCCGCCTCGTGAATCCCGGAGAGGCTCTCGAACTCCGAGGAGAGGCTGAGGAATATTTTGTCGAAGCGCGAGCGCCCGCACCCCAGACTTTCGTAGTCGATGTGGTGGATCATGTACTGGGACCCGTCGAAGTAGTACTTCCCCAGCCGGTTGACGGCCTCGGACCGGAACGGCCAGTCGAGCTTGAAGGAGAAGAACCGCCGGGCGGCATCACGCAATGCGCCCTTCCGAAACCGCGCCGGCGCGGGCGTCTCGAAGACCGCGTTGCCGAGCAGGCGGAAGTACTCCTTGACCAGGTCGATGTCCGTCACGCAGAGGCCGTACAGGTACCAGTCATCCAGGATGTGGAGCAGGGCGAGTTTCTCCTCCCGGGAGATGTAGTGGTAGCTGGGGCAGAAGTGGCCGTCGCAGAGCTCCCGACCGTAGAAGGACACGTCCCGCAGGTCGTTCCCGCCGTTCTGCAGGGGGTGAAGCAGGCAGCCGACGCGCTGCTCTTCCGCGTCGAGGAAACCCAGGTACTCGCAGCAGTAGATCACCTCGTAGCGCTTCGCCGGGTCCTCACGCTCCCGGATCCGCTCGGAGAATGCCGCCAGGTCGCCCGCGCCGCAGACGGTGGCGCGAAAAAGCCCGGTCCGCGCCCGCAGGCGGACCGTAAGGGATGGGCGGGTGCTGTCCGCGTAATTGTAGAGGCCGCAGCAGGCGCCGCAGGCTTTGCCGGCGTCGGGCTGGCAGAGGTGGACGAAGCCGTCGCCCGTCACTCGAACACGACCGTCTTGGATCCGTGCACCAGGATCCGGTTTTCCAGGTGCAGGCGCACGGCCCGCGCCAGGACGACCCGCTCCAGGTCCTTGCCCTTCATCACGATGTCGTCCACGGAGTCGCGGTGGCTGATCTTGATCACGTCCTGGGCGATGATCGGCCCGTCGTCGAGGTTCTCGGTGACATAGTGGCTCGTGGCGCCGATGATCTTCACGCCGCGCTCGTAGGCCTGCTGGTAGGGCTTGCCGCCGGCGAAGGCGGGGAGGAAGGAGTGGTGGATGTTGATTGCCCGGTTCCGCCAGGCCTCGACGAAGGTATTGCTCAGGACCTGCATATAGCGGGCCAGGACGACCAGGTCGATCCGGTAGCGCTCCAGCTCCCGAATCTCCCGCTCCTCCTGACGGGCCTTGTTCGCCGGGGTGATCGGGAAGTGCATGAACTTCAGGCCGAACTGCCGGGCAAGCGGCTTGAGGTCGAGGTGGTTGCTGACGACCAGCGGGATCTCCGCCCGGAACTCGCCCATGCGGCGCCGCATGATCAGGTCGTGGAAGCAGTGCACGTGCCGGGACACGAAAAGGGCCACGCGGGGGACTTCGTCGGTGAAGCGGAGGTCCCACTTCATCCCGAAGCGGTTGGCCAGGGGCGTGATGGCGGCGCCGATCTCGCGCCGGGGTATGCGGAAGCCGTTCAGCTCCCACTCGATCCGCATGAAGAACGTCTTCGAGCCGACGGAGGTGTGCTGATCGGCGTGGACGATGTTGCCGCCGTTTTTGAAGATGAAATTGGAAACGCCGGCCACGATGCCCTTTTTGTCGGGGCAGGACAGAAGCAGGATGGCGTTGGCGTCGCTCACGGGGAAATTTCCTTTTTCGATTTCAAGATTCTACTTCAATTGCAACGGACGCGAAAAGCGGCTTCACCGCAGCTCAAAAATCTTTTCCGCTTCCCTTGCGCTCACACCATGATCGAGATGAACGGCGAGAGACTCTCCTCATCACTGCAAAGGCGAAAAACATTTGAATCGCCGCTCGTGAACCGTTTTTCACGTCCCCCGTCAGCCGCCAGTCAGAGCGATCCCGGAAAACATCCTTCACTTCGGCTCAAAAATCTTTTCCGTTCCCCTTGCGCTCATGCAGCGACCGCGATGGACAACGAGCAGTTCTCATCAATTACTGGAAATGCGAAAAACATTTAAATCGCCGCTCGTGAACCGTTTTTCACGTCCCTCGTCAGCCGCCAGTGAGAGCGATCCCGGAAAACGGCCTTCACTTCGACTCAGAGATCTTTTCCGCGACGTTTTTTATATTTTGTATGGAGTTGCAGGTCAAGCGCAAAGATGGTAGAAAGGCGGACCGTCGAGCGACACGCACCGGCAGGAGCCGGGGTATCACCGGATCGCGGACTTGAATCCGTTCGATCCATCCGTGTGCCGCTGCATCCTCGGAGGCGAACCCGGAGTGATATGCAGCTTGACGAAGCCAGAGGTATTTCCATTTGACGAGCGAGGTTGCGAAGCATGAAGCTGTACGAGCGCATCCCCCTTCCCAACGGCCTGGAGGCCGAGGTCTACGACCTCTCCCGGCCGATTGCCGTGGATACCACCAAGGTGGAGATGGTCATCAAGATCCGGGTGGCCCTGCGGCCCGAGTATTTCGCGGCGACCGACCACTTCGAGCAGACGCGGAAGGTCTTCGGCCCGGAGATCTGCTACGAGTACCGGACGGGGCAGAGCTTCGTGGCCAACGAGGAGAAGGAGGCCGTCTTCATGGCGCTCCTGGAGAGCTTTCGAAAGGACGCCCTGCCCTACCTGTCCGGCGAAAAATTCCCCGGCCGCTTCTCGCTCTCCAAGTTCATGGACATCGTGAAGCACCCCTACAAATACCCCGACAGCCGCCAATAGCCGCCATGGACCGGTCCGACATCCTGCTGTCCGTCGAAAAGCCCAGCCGCTACACCGGCGGGGAGGTCAACGCCGTCCGGAAGGACCACGCGGAGTGCGACCTCCTCTTCACCCTCGCCTTCCCGGACAGCTACGAGGTCGGGATGTCGCACCTGGGGCTCCAGATCCTCTACGCGATCCTGAACGACAACCCGCGGATCGCCGCCGAGCGCTGCTACGCGCCCTGGCCGGACATGGAGCGGCAGATGCGCCGGCACGGCATCCCCCTGGCCACGCTGGAATCGGGCGCGCCGCTGAAGCGCTTCGACGCCGTCGGCTTCTCGCTCCAGTACGAACTCAGCTACACCAATGTCCTCAACATGCTGGACCTGGCGGGGATCCCGATCCGCCGGGAAGAGCGGGCCGAGGCGGACCCGCTGATCATCGCCGGCGGCCCCTGCGCCTTCAACCCCGCCCCGATGGCCCGCTTCATCGACGCCTTCGTGGTCGGCGAGGGGGAGGAGGTCGTCACCGAAATCGCCCGGGCCCTCATCGCCGCGAAGAAGAGGGGGCTGGACCGGCGGGACCGGCTTGCCCGGCTGGCCGGCATCGAAGGCGTGTACGCGCCCGCCCTGCACGCGCCGGGGAAGTCCGTGCGCAAGCGGATCGTCGCCGACATCAACCGGTGCCCATGGCCGCGGCGGCCCGTCGTCCCCCTGATGCAGACCATCCACGACCGCCTCACGCTCGAGATCGCCCGGGGCTGCACCCGCGGGTGCCGTTTCTGCCAGGCGGGCATGGTCTGGCGGCCCGTCCGGGAGCGGGACCCCGGCCTTCTGGAAGCCATGGCCGGGGCGATGCTTCAGGCGACCGGGCACAGCGAGCTGTCGCTGCTTTCGCTGAGCGCCGGCGACTACAGCCGGATCGAGCCCCTGCTCACCGCGCTCATGGAGCGCTACCAGGAACAGCGGGTCGCCATCGCGCTCCCCTCCATGCGGGTGGAGACCCTCACCCGGCCCCTGATGGAGCAGATCCGGCGCGTCCGCAAGACGAGCTTCACGCTGGCGCCCGAGGCGGGGACGCAGCGCCTTCGGAACGTGATCAACAAAGGGAATACGGAGGCGGACCTGATGGCGACGGTTCAGCAGGTCTTCGACGCGGGCTGGAAGTCCGTCAAGCTCTACTTCATGATCGGGCTCCCGACGGAAACCGAAACGGACATGCGGGGCATCGCGGAGTTGGGCTATGAGGCCCTTCGAAAGGCCGGAAACCGGGGCCAGATCCAGATCAGCCTCTCCACCTTCGTGCCGAAGCCCCACACCCCCTTCCAGTGGAGCCGGCAGATCGGCCTGGCCGAGACGCTCGAGAAGCAGGCCTATTTCAAGTCGCGCATCCGGGGCCGGAACCTCGCCGTCAAGTGGCACGATGCCCGCATGAGCGTGCTCGAAGGGATCATCTCCCGGGGCGGCGAGCGGATCGGCCTGCTGATCGAGGAGGCGTACAAGGCCGGGTGCCGCTTCGACGGCTGGTCCGACCATTTCCGCTACGACCTCTGGGAGCGGGCCATGGCCGCGCTGGCCATCCGCCCCGAGGAAGAGCTTCGGGAGCGCGCCCTTTCGGACCCCCTGCCCTGGGATTTCATCGACTGCGGCGTCGGGAAGGAATACCTCGTCGAGGAGCTGCGCAAATCCGGGGCGGGCGAGCTGTCGCCCGACTGCCGGTCCGGACCCTGCCGGAACTGCGGCGTCTGCGACCACGAGACGGTCCTTCCGATTATCGCGTCGGAAAGCTTCCGGAGTGCCGCACCGGCGGCGCAAGACATGGAGCCCCTCACTCAGGCGCCGCTCGCGGAGAAGCGGATCCGCATCCGGTTCACCAAGCTGGGGCCGGCCCGGTTCCTCTCCCATCTCGAGGTCTCCGCCGCCCTGATCCGCGCCGTCAACCGAAGCGGCCTGAACCTCGTCCACTCGGAAGGCTTCCACCCCCACCCGAAGATCTCCTTCGCCTTCGCCACCGCTGTGGGCATGGAGAGTGAGGGGGAGTTCGCGGACATCCAGGTCCGGGTCCCCCGGAAAGACCGGACGGCGACGCAAACGGGCCCGGTGGCGGACCCTTTCCTGGAGGAGGCGGTCCGACGAATCAACGGTCTGCTGCCGAAGGGGATGGAGATTCGGGAGATGCGCGAGCTGTCCCCGCTCGGCCCCGCCCTCTCCGCGGAAGTCCGGGGCTTCCGGTACCGGATCGCGCCGGCCGGGATCGCCGACGCGGAAAGCCTGCCCGCCATCGAGCGGGGAATCGAGCGCTTTCTGCGGGCGGAATCATTCGCCATCAAAAGGGAATCGAAGGGGAAAACCGTCGTCCGGGACATCCGCCCCTTCGTCACGGAACTGCGCCTCGACCGGGAGGCCTGTGAAATCGTACTTTCCACAGGCTTCGGGCCGCAGGGAACGGTCCGGCCGCAGGACATCCTGACGGGTGTCTGCGGGATCGGCGCGGAGCAGGCGCGGACGGCGCGGATCCTGAAGACCGGGACCCTCTTCGCCACCGCAAAAAATTTTTCACAAACCTATTGACAAAAGGTCCGGATTTTCTGTATAAGAGCCGTTCAAAAAATTTTTCTCAAGGATTTGCGTTATGTATGCGGTTATCAAGACAGGCGGGAAGCAGCACCGGGTTTCCGCGGGGGACGTGCTGTCCGTCGAGACGATAGCGGGGAACCGGGGGGACGCGGTGGTTTTCGACCAGGTCCTGATGGTGGCCCGGGAGGGCGACATTCGGGTGGGCACGCCGCTGGTGGAAGGCGCCAAAGTGGTCGGCGAGATCGTGGCGCAGATCCGGGGCCCCAAGCTCACGGTCTTCAAGATGAAGCGGCGCAAGGGCTACTCGAAAAAAACGGGGCACCGCCAGCCGCTGACCCGCATGCGAATCACGGAAATCTCGGTCTGAGCGGAGGACAGGATGGCACACAAGAAGGGACAGGGAAGCTCCCGGAACGGGCGGGACAGCAACTCGCAGCGGCGGGGCGTGAAGGTGTTCGGCGGGCAGTCGATCCATGCCGGCTCGATCATCATCCGCCAGGTGGGCACAAAGATCCACCCGGGCAACAACGTGGGGCTGGGAAAGGACTACACGATCTACGCGAAGATCGACGGCATCGTGAAATACGAGCGCCTGGACAAGACGAGAAAAAAGGTCAGTGTCTACGCGGCACAGGCCTGATCAAGCACGAAAAGAACGCAAGGAGGGAAGCCGGGAAGATGGACGAGCGCGAAACGGGAGTGGTCAAGTGGTTCAACGACAAGAAGGGTTACGGGTTCATTTCCCGCGAATCGGGGAAGGATATTTTTGTCCACTACTCCGCGATTGCCAGTGAGGGCTTCCGCAGCCTGAAAGAGGGCGACCGCGTCGAGTTCAGCGTCAAGAGCGACGACAAGGGACAGGCCGCCGCGGACGTGCGGAAGCTCTGATCCCCGCCGCCGAAGCGCGGATCGGCCTCAGGACATTCGATCAAAAGGCACTTTTGCAAAAGTGCCTTTTCTTTTTTGGAGCATTCGCGGACGGCCGCTTCAGAGCGCCCGCTTCAACCGACCGCTCCCGGACGAGCGGGTTTTCCCGGCAGGCTTTATGAAATTCATCGACGAAGCGAAAATCTACGTCAAGGCGGGTGACGGCGGCAAGGGCTGCGTCAGCTTCCGGCGGGAGAAATTCGTGCCCCGTGGCGGGCCGGACGGCGGCGACGGCGGCAAGGGCGGGGATGTGATCTTCCGGGCCGTGGGCAGCCGCCGGACCCTGCTGGACCTGAAGTACCAGCAGCACCACATCGCCCAGCGGGGCCGTCCCGGCGAGGGCAGCAACCGAACCGGCCGCGGCACGGAGGACATCGTGGTCGCCGTCCCGGTCGGCACGATCGTGAAGGACGCCGACACCGGCGAGGTCCTGGCCGACCTGACCCGGGACGGGCAGACCTTCATCGTGGCCCGGGGCGGCATCGGCGGCAAGGGAAACGCCCACTTTGCCACCGCCACCCACCGGGCGCCGCGCTTCGCTCAGGAAGGCATGCCGGGGGAAGAGCGCAAGGTCCTCCTGGAGCTGAAGCTCCTGGCCGATGTCGGCATCATCGGCATGCCCAACGTGGGGAAGTCGACCTTCATCGCGAGGGTCTCCGCGGCCCGGCCCAAGATCGCCGACTATCCCTTCACCACGCTCGTCCCGAACCTCGGCGTCGTCCGCTTCGGGCAGGATGAGGCCTTCGTGATCGCCGACATCCCCGGCCTCATCCCCGGCGCGCACCGGGGCCTCGGGATGGGAACCCGCTTTCTGCGGCACATCGAGCGGACCACCGTCCTCCTGCACATCCTCGACATCTCGCGTGAGGGCGAGGCCTCCGCCTGGCGGGACTTCGAGGCCGTCAACCACGAGCTGGCGCAGTTCAGCGCAGAGCTGGCGAAAAAGCCGCAGGTGGTCGCGATCAACAAGATCGACCTTCCCGCGACGCGGGCGGGCATCCAAAAAGAGATTGACATCTTCGAGAAGAAAGGAATAGGACTGCTGTCATTCTCGGCCGTCACGGGCGAGGGGACCGACGCGGTCCTGGGGGAGATCCTGAAAAAACTGCACCAAGCGGAGTGATTATAGGGCCATGACAAACATTCGCAAAAGCACGCTTCAGAACGTCAGAAAAGTGCTCATCAAAATCGGCAGCGCCGTCTTGACCGGCAAGGACGGACTGGACCTGCAGATCATCGAACAGCTCGTCGACGAGATCGCCGAGTTCAAGAGCCGGGGCATTCAGGCCGTCATCGTGACCTCCGGCGCCATCGCCTCCGGGAAGCACCGCATGGGCATCGCCGGCCCCCTGAAGAGCATGCCCCAGAAGCAGGCCGCGGCGGCCATCGGCCAGAGTCGGCTCATGCGCGTCTATTCCAACGCCTTCGGCAAGCACGGCGTCTACGTGGCCCAGATCCTGCTGACCATGGCGGACCTGACGGAACGGAAGCGTTTCCTGAACGTCCGCAACACCATGACCACGCTGATGGAGTGGGGCGTCGTCCCCATCATCAACGAGAACGACTCCGTCGCCGTCGACGAGATCAAGTTCGGCGACAACGACCACCTGGCCGCCATGATCGCCAACCTCACCGAGATCCACCTGGTCATCAACCTGACCAGCACGGACGGCCTCTACGACCGGAGCCCCGCCTCCGGCCGGAAGGCCAAGCTGATCCCCCTGGTCGAGGAGATCACCGAAGCCATCGAGGCCGCCGCGACGGCCGACACGAGCTCCGTGGGCATGGGCGGGATGAAGAGCAAGGTCATCGCCGCCAGAAAGGTCACCGCCATCGGCATCCCCTACATCATCGCCCCGGGCAAGGAGAAGGGGATCCTTCACGCCGTCATGGCGGGAAAAGAGAAGGGGACGCTCTTCCTGCCCATGAGCGACCACCTGAACAGCCGGAAATACTGGATCGCCTTCACGCTGCGCTCCCGCGGGAAGCTGGTGATCGACGAGGGGGCGAAAGCGGCCCTGGTCGAGCAGGGTAAGAGCCTGCTGCCGTCGGGCATCCTCGATGTGGAGGGGGACTTCGGCATCGGCGACCCCGTGCTCTGCGTCGACGCGTCCGGCGCCACGCTGGCCAAGGGGCTGGTCAACTACAGCGCCGCGGAGATCCACAAGATCATGGGGCTGAAGTCGACCCGGATCGAGCAGGTCCTGGGCTACAAGGACTATGACGAGGTCATCCACCGCGACAACATGGCCGTCAAGAAATAGCGCCGCGAATTTATCTTCAAGTATTGCTTGAAGTACCTGTCGATTGTATTTGTAATTATTTCAATATACAGGATTTCTGAACCCGGCCTTTGCGGTCGAAAACCACGTCTTCCACCTCGAGCAGGGCGCGCTTCATCTTCAGCCCGCCGCCGTGCCGGCTGCAACCTTCCCTCAACCGCGCAATCCTCAGTTTCATGAGGCCATGGCCCGTTTGCGATTCAGTGTTGCAACCGGCAAGCAAATGGCATAAATTCTGGTCGAACATCGACATCATCCCCGGAAGGACAAGCCATGTCAACCAAGGGAAGCGTTCCAGCAGATCATTCCGCGGCGGCAAGGAAATTCGGGCGGGTCTCACAACGGGCGCACCCGGGCAAATGCCTGGAAGATAATCCGGATCTGCCCCGCAGGCTGATCCAGGAGATCCTGATCGGGCTGGGGGTACTGAACCGGGGCGAGAAGATGGAATATCAATTCGAATAGGCGTTCATGAAGGTTTACCTGTTGCGGTTCTTTGAGGAAAAAATCGGGAAACTCCCGAAACGAGAAAAGGAGGCGAAACGGAACTTCGTCCCACAGGATTTACACTCTGCTTACAACAGCGCAAGCTGCGCTTCCGACATGGCCTTGGCCACAAAATAGAACATCAAGACGACATATACGAGCGTCGCGATGGCATGCCTCAAAAAATAACGGGTGAATATTCTGTGTTCGGACAATGACCTCTTCGTGTAGAGCAAACCGACCTGCAAGAGGTACAGCGCATAGCCCAAAACAGCAAGGATCTTGGCCGCGACTCCCCAGTTACCGAAGTAGGTGATAAACGCGATCAGCGCAAAGGCAAGGTGTGCGAATCCGACCTCGTACTGGTAGTACGGCTTGTTGGATTCCCATCCAAGACGCCGGGCATCACTCTTGTGAAATATCAGATGACCGGTAAAGCTGAGGAAACCCACCATCCCGACAGGGATCAGGACGATGATATCCAGTGCGGCCTCGAGATTATTTTCGTAGAGCACATAGTATCCGAACAGGAGACCGGCTGCACCGGTGACGATTCGCAGCGTTGTGATCAAGTGCGCTGTCATTTCGCCGCCCCAGCAATGATCATTACCGTAAATCCATCTGTCCGGAAAGGCAAAACCCCGCCTCTTTTCAGAAGTGGGGTTTCAACGAAATCTCCATTGCGTCACCCGGCAAAATAGGGTCACCATAGGGTATCAATCGATTGACGATCCTTTATTATATTAATTTTAGCATCTCAAAAATAAAGAAGTCAAGGAAATGTTTCACGGATTGCCTTTTTATTTCCGGGCGAGACGAGTCAGCTTGCCTGCCTTTTCGGGATTTCCTGCATACAGGAGCGGGGAAAGTCACCGGGCCTTCTCGGCTGCAGGAGATCCGGCGGGGAACCGCAACGTACGACGATCGGACTTCGTGAAAACCGCGAGCGTAGCTTCAAGCACTGCTTGAGGGGTTATTGAAAGATGCCTGTATTCATTGCTGAAAAAATGGCTCCAGAACCCGGCCGTTGCCGTCGAAGGCCACCCCCTCCATCTCGAGCAGGGCGCGCTTCAGTTTCAGCCCGCCGCCGAATCCCCCCAGGGATCCGTCAGCCTGAACCGTCCGGTGGCAGGGAATGATCAGGGGAAAGGGGTTCCGGGCCAGGGCCGTGCCCACCGCCCGGGCCGCCCGGGGATGGCCGATACGGGCGGCGAGCCCGCCGTAGCGCATCACCCTGCCCCGCGGGATCCGGAACTCCTGCCGAAGCACTTTCCGCTGAAAATCCCCGCAGAGGCCCAGATCGAGGCAATCGAGGGAGAAGTCGACCGCCTCACCCGTCAGAAACCTTTCCATCAGGCCGATAACGGAATCGATGCGGGCGTGCAGCCCGGGGTTCGCATCGGGATAAAAGCTCACGATCTCACCTTCCGTCGAGAAACCCTCGCGGGGAAGGAAAACCCGGACAATCAGCGGGCGCCGGCCGCTCCGGCCCCGACGCCAGACCACGCCGACCATTCCGAATCGCGAAGGCAGCAGCCGATAGAAATCATCGTGTTCATTCATGAGAGGTGCTCCACCAGGATTTTGATGCCGATCCCGATCAGGACGAGGCCGCCGATCAGCTCCGCCCGCCGTCCCAGGATCCCGCCGAGCCGGCGGCCGAACACCATGCCCGAGGCCGTCATGAGAAAGCAGACGACGCCGATGAGCGCGCTCGCGCCGAGGATCGGGATGTTCAGAAACGCAAGGCTCAGCCCCACGGCCAGCGCGTCGATGCTCGTGGCCACCGACAACAGGAGCAGCGTCATCCCTTTCGTCGGATCGTTGGCCGGCGCAGCCCCGTCCTTCTCGTGAAAGGACTCCCAGATCATCTTGCCGCCGACGCCGGCCAGGAGCAGGAAGGCCACCCAGTGGTCGTAGCGGGAGATCAAGTCGGCCACCGTCCTCCCCGCCGCCCAGCCGATCAGCGGCATGAAAAACTGGAAGAGGCCAAAGCTCAGCGACATGCGCAGGACCGGCGCCGCGGAGATCCTCCGCCCCGCGGCGCCGACACCGATCGCGACGGAAAGGGCGTCCATGCCCAGACCGACGGCAATGATAAAAACTGCGTAGAAGTTCAATCGGCCATCCCTTTCCCGCCTTTCATGTCACGCATCCCGTAAAAAATCCACTCGGATTCAACACCGCTTTCGCGCAAATTGCCGCGGCGTTCGCCCGGTCGCACAACGTTCGCGGCGACGGCGCCGCCGGGCAAAAACGCCCGGCATCAGTCCTTTTTCCCCCTCAGAAAATCGTGAATCTGCGCGGCCAGCGCCTCGCCGATCCCGGGCGCTTTCCGCAGCTCGGCGGCGGACGCCGCCCGAACCCTGTCGAGATCGCCGAAGGTCATAAGCAGGGCCCTTTTCTTTGCCGGGCCGACGCCGGCGATGTCGTCCAGCAGGGACCGCAGATCCTGTTTTTCCCGGACGCTCCGGTGGTATGTGACGGCGAAGCGGTGGGCCTCGTCCCGGATCCGCGCGAGCAGGAACCGGACGGCGGGCCAGCGGTGGAGGAAGAGGGGATCCTTGCGCCCGGGCAGGTAGACGCGGTCCCGGCCCTTCTCGAATCCCGCCCCGCCGGGCGCCCTTCCCTTCGCGGCGCCGAAGCCGCGGTGAAATTCATCGGGCCGCTCCTTCGCCAGTCCGATCGCGTCGACGCCCGCGATGCCGAGGTCCTTCAGGACCGACAGGGCCACGCCCAACTGGCCCTTTCCGCCGTCCACCACGATCAGGTCCGGCAGGCTTTCCTTCCGCCGATAGCGCCGCGAGAGCACCTCATACATCATGCCGTAATCGTCGGCGCCCGCAACGGTCCGGATCCGGAAGCGGCGGTAGCCGGACTTCAGCGGCCTGCCCGCCAGGAAGACGACCATCGACCCGACGGCGTGGCTGCCGCCGAGATTGGAGATGTCGAAGCACTCGATCCGCCGGGGAAAGTTCTTCAGGGCCAGCCGCTCCGCCAGCGCCGGGAGCGCCTCCTCCGGGTCTTCCCGCTGCAGCCGCTCCGTCCGGAAGACGCTCTCGGCGTTGCGCCGGGCCATCTCCAGGAGCCCCCTTCCCTGCCCCCGCCGGCTGACGGCGATGGACACCTTCCTCCCCTTTCGGTCCGCGAGCCACTCGGCCATCACAGTCTGGTCCTCCAGCGAGTGGGGGATCACGATCTCGTCGGGCACAAAGGCGCCGCCGTCGTAATACTGCTGGATCAGCGAGGAGAGGATCGACCGGGTGTCGCCGCCGACTTTCAGAAGGGGAAAGCCCTTCTGGCCGACGATCCGGCCGCCCCGGACGAAAAGGGCACAGACCTGCGTCCGGTCCCTCTCGCGGTGCAGGCCGTAGACGTCCTGGTCCCGGGAGGTCAGGGAGGCCACGCGCTGCCGCTCCAGGGTCGCCTCGATTGCGGCGATCCGGTTGCGCAACTCCGCCGCCTTCTCGAAATTCAGGTCTTTCGCCTCGTCGTGCATCCGCTGCCGCAGGCCGGCCAGCAGCGACTTCTCCCGCCCTTCCAGGAAGGCCGTCGCCTCGGCGGCGACCCGGCGGTAGGCTTCCCCTTCCACGCGCTTCACACAGGGGGCGAGGCAGCGCTTGATCTCGTACTCCAGGCAGGGCCGGACCCGGCCCTTGAGCTCCCGGTCCCGGCAGGTCCGCAGGGGGAAGAGCGGCTGCAGGAAGCGGAGCGTCTCCTTCGCCGCCGCGCTGGAGGGATAAGGGCCGAAATACTTCGCGCCGTCCCTTTTCGGGCGGCGGATGAGCTGAAACCGGGGAAAGGCGTCCGCCGGGTCGATCCGGATGTGGAAGTAGGCCTTGTCGTCGCGGAAATCGACGTTGTAGCGGGGGCGGTGCTCCTTGATCAGCGTGTTCTCGAGGATCAGGGCCTCCTTCTCCGTCTCCGTCACGATGAAGGCGACGTCATCGACACGGGACAGGAGGAAGGGGACCATGAAGCGCGAGTCCGTCCGCGCGAAGTAGGAGCGGACGCGGGCCCGCAGATTCTTGGCCTTTCCCACGTAGAGGATCCCGCCGTCCCGGTCCTTCATCAGGTAGACGCCCGGCGCCGCGGGGGCGTTCCGGATCCTGCTTTCCAGCGATCGTTCCATGCCGGTCACCCGCCCAGCGCCAGCATCATGTCCGTCAGCTCCCGGATCCGGTCGCGCAATTCCGCCGCCTTCTCGAACTCCAGATCCTTCGCGGCCTCCTGCATCTCCCGCTTCAGCCGCACGATGATCTCCGGGATCTCCTCGGAGGATTCATAGGGGACCGCCGGCTCCGCCGCGATCGGCACGGTGACGTAATCGGCCTCGTAGACCGAGCCGAGGATGTTGTGGATGGCCTTCCGGATCGATTCCGGGGTGATGCCGTTTTCCTCGTTGAAGGCCCGCTGTCGCGCGCGGCGCCGCTTCGTCTCGTCCAGGCAGGCCCGAATGGAATCGGTGACCCGGTCCGCATACATGATCACCCGGCCGGCGACGTTCCGGGCCGCCCGGCCGCTGGTCTGGATCAGGGACCGCTCCGACCGGAGGAAGCCCTCCTTGTCGGCGTCCAGGATCGCCACGAGCGACACCTCGGGAATGTCCAGCCCCTCGCGAAGGAGGTTGACCCCCACCAGCGCGTCGAACGCGCCGAGCCGCAGGTCGCGGACGATGCCGACGCGCTCCAGGGTGTGGATGTCCGAGTGCAGGTAGCGCACCCGGACGCCCAGTCCCTCGTAATAGGTTGTCAGGTTCTCCGCCATCCGCTTCGTCAGCGTCGTGACCAGGACGCGCTCCCCCCGCTCCGCCCGGCTTCGAATCTCGCCGAGCAGGTCGTCCACCTGGCCGCCAACGGGCTTCACGACGATCTCGGGGTCCATGAGCCCCGTGGGCCGGATAATCTGCTCGACGACGCGGCGCCCGGCCTTCCTCAGCTCGAAGGCCGCCGGGGTCGCCGAGACGTAGATCCGCTGCTGGGGGAAGCGCTCGTACTCGTCGAACGTCAGCGGGCGGTTGTCCAGCGCCGAAGGAAGCCGGAAACCGTACTCCACCAGGGTCTCCTTGCGGGACCGGTCGCCCCGGTACATCCCGATGAGCTGGGGGATCGTCGCATGGCTCTCGTCGACGACGATCAGCGCGTTCTCCGGAAGATACTCCATCAGGGTCGGCGGCGGCTCCCCCTGCTTCCGGCCGGTCAGGTGGCGGGAGTAGTTCTCGATCCCCTGACAGTAGCCCATCTCCTCCATCATCTCGATGTCGAATCTCGTCCGCTGCTCGAGGCGCTGGGCCTCCAGCAGCTTGCCCGCGCGGCGGAGCTCGTCGAGGCGGACGCCCAGCTCCTCCTGAATGTCGCGGATGGCCCGCTTCAGATTGTCCTGGGTCGTCACGTAGTGGCTGCCCGGATACACGGCCGTTCTCCTGAGCGTGTCCAGCTTCTTCCCGCGCAGGGGGTCCACGACGGAGATCGACTCGATGACATCCCCGAAGAACTCCACCCGAATGGCCCGCTCCTCCTCGTAGGCGGGGAAGATCTCCACCAGGTCGCCCCGCACCCGAAAGGTCCCCCGGTGAAAGTCGATGTCGTTGCGCTCGTACTGGATCTCCACGAGCCGGCGCAGCATCTCGTCGCGGGCAAGCTCCCGGCCCTCCTCCAGCAGGAGCATCATCCCGTGGTAGGCCTCCGGCGAGCCGAGGCCGTAGATGCAGGAGACGCTGGCGACGATGATGACGTCGCCGCGCTCCAGAAGCGAGCGGGTCGCCGAGTGGCGCAGTTTGTCGATCTCCTCGTTGATGGACGAGTCCTTCTCGATGTAGGTGTCCGTGCTGGGAATGTAGGCCTCGGGCTGATAGTAGTCGTAATAGCTTACGAAATACTCCACCGCGTTCCCGGGGAAGAGGGTCTTGAACTCCCCGTAGAGCTGGGCGGCCAGCGTCTTGTTGTGGGCCAGGACGAGGGCCGGGCGCTGCACGGCCTGGATGACGTTGGCGATCGTGAATGTCTTGCCCGAGCCGGTCACGCCGAGAAGCACCTGGTGCCCGGCGCCTTTCGCGATGCCCGCCACGAGGCCTTCGATGGCCTGAGGCTGATCGCCCCGGGGCTCGAACTCGGTGACCATTTTGAAAGTGCCCATGAAGACTCCCCGTTCCCGGACCCGGCGGCCCGGGCGAATGAAAGCAGGGCCACCATACCCCCGTTCCGACAGCCGCTGCAACCGTAAAATGTCGTACAGTTATCGGCCGATTTGACCTTGACAATCCCTTTCGTCTGTGGTTAATGAGACAGCTTACTAAAACGACCGGGGATGGATCGATGAAAAAGAACCTCACCAATTTCAGCAACACCAAAAGGAAGCGGACCCACGGCTTCCTCATGCGCATGTCGACCAAGGGCGGCAGGCAGGTTTTGAGCCGGAGGCGGGCGAAGGGACGGAAAAGACTTACGGTTTAACCGGGGCGCCGGCCGGGGCGACAAACCGGTCCGCCGGATTCCATGCTTCCCTTCGATGACCCCATGGAAAACCAGACATTCAGCAGGGATGCGCGGATCCGGAAAAAAAAGGATTATCTGACCGTCTATCAGCAGGGGGTCAGAAAAGACACGAGGCATTTCATCGTGATCGCACGCCCGAATGGGTCCGGGTTCAGCAGGCTGGGGGTCACGGTCAGCAAGAAAGCGGGGGGCGCGGTAACCCGGAACCGGGTTAAAAGGCTGCTCAGGGAATTTTTCAGGTTGCATCAGCGTCAGTTTACGCCTGCGCAGGACATCGTCATCATCGCCAAGAGGAACATGCCTGCGCTGACCTATCAGGATGTCCGCAGGGAACTGGAAGGCTTTATCGCCAAAACGTCGGATGGTTGATCTTTCTCTCAAACAGGTCCTGGCAAAAGCGCTCGTTTTCATTGTCCGGATCTATCAGATCCTTCTGTCCCCCCTTTTCGCTCCTTGCTGCCGTTTTCACCCCACCTGCTCCGACTACGCCATCCTGGCAATCCGACGGCACGGCCCCTTCCGGGGTTCGTTCCTGGCGCTGACGCGGCTGCTACGCTGCCACCCCCTGCATCCCGGCGGATACGACCCGGTCAAATGATTCGATAAACACTGGAGGTCTCAATGGACAAGAGGACCATTCTTGCCATCGTCCTGTCGATGCTGGTGCTGTTCGTCTACCAGACATTTTTCATGAAGCCGCCCCCGAAAAAACCGGCGGACCCGCAGCAGAAAGAAGCCGTGACGGCCGCGCCGACGGCGCCGACGGCGCCCCCGGCAGCCAAAGAAGCGGCGGCCGCACCGGTGCTTGCCCCCGCGGCGAAAACCGACGCGGCCCCGCAGGCGACGGTCCGGGAGAAGGACATCCCCGTGGAGACCGACCTGTACACGGCAGTCTTCACCAACCGGGGGGGCGCCCTGAAATCCTTCAAGCTCAAGGGTTACCGGACCGAACTCCCCCAGGAGCGGCGATACACGCTCGATGCCCTGCTTGGCCCGCTGGGCTTCAAGAAAACGGTCGACAGGCCAGCCCTGCCTGTCGAACTGGTGTACGTGCAGGACGGCATGAGCCGTCCGCTCAACCTCACCTTCCCCGAATCGACGGTCGACATGCCCGCGGAGGGCGTGTACGAGGCCGATGCCGGGTCCGTCGACATCGTCAAGTCGCCCGACCGCAACCGCCTGACCTTCTCCCAGACCCTTCCCTCCCGGGTCCGGGTCGAAAAGATCTACACCTTCCAGCCGGGCAAGTTCGCCTTCGACCTGGAGGTGCGTGTGCATAACCTGACCGCCGCGCCGATCAGCCAGAAGGCCCTGATGAGCTGGCACCAGTTCGTGGACCCCAAGGCCGAGACGGACAGCTACACCCATGAAGGGCCCATTGTGTACGTCGCGAAGGCAATCGACCGGCAGGAGGTCAAGAAAATCGAAAAGGAAAAGCTGTTCGGGCCCGACGTCTCCTGGGCCGGGTTCGAGACCAAGTACTTCATCGCCTCCATGATCCCGCAGAACCCTTCCCTGACGAGCCTCGTCGTCTCGCGGGACAGCCGGAACCTGATCTCCACGAGCCTGAGCGGCCCGAAGAACACGATCCCCGCGGGCCAGGCCGGGTTGTTCGGCTACACTTTCTTCCTCGGCCCGAAGGACCACGGCATCCTCAAGGCGCAGGGCGTGGGCCTCGAAAACGCCATCGACTTCGGCGACTGGCTGAAGTGGCTGGCCATGCCGATGCTCATCATCCTGAAATACCTCAACGAGTTCGTGAAGAACTACGGGATCGCGATCATCATCCTGACGATCCTGATCAAGATCCTGTTCTGGCCGCTGGGCAACAAGAGCTACGAGTCCATGAAGGCCATGCAGAAGCTCCAGCCGAAGATGGTGGAGCTTCGGGAAAAGTACAAGGACGACAAGCAGAAGCTCAGCCAGGAGACCATGGCCCTCTACCGGGCCCACAAGGTGAACCCCATGGGGGGATGCCTGCCCATGCTGATCCAGATCCCGGTCTTCTTCGGCCTGTACAAGGCGCTGCTCTACGCCATCGAGCTGCGCCATGCCCCGTTTTTCTGGTGGATCCAGGACCTGTCGGCCAAGGACCCCTATTACATCACCCCGATCATCATGGGGGCGACGATGTTCGTTCAGCAGAAAATGACCCCGACGGCGGGCGACCCCATGCAGCAGAAGATCATGCTCTTTTTGCCGATCATCTTCACTTTCCTTTTTCTGAATTTTCCTTCCGGGCTGGTCATTTACTGGCTGTTCAACAACATCCTGAGCATCGGCCAGCAGTACTACGTCAACAAGAAACACTCCTGAACGAGGTGAAACAACCATGGAAGCGCGTGAAATTGAAGGCAAGACCATCGACGAAGCCATCGAGCAGGCCTGCCGCGAGTTCGGCGTCCCGCGGGACAAGCTTCATATCGACATCCTGTCGGAGGGAACACCCGGTTTTTTCGGCCTGCTCGGCTCGAAGAAGGCCCGGATCCAGGCGAGCCTCCTGACCATCGACATGTCGCTGGAAATGCCCCTCGGCGCCGCGAAGCCGGAACCCGCCGCTCCGGCGAAGAAATCCGAAGCGGCGGCAATGAAGCCCGAGCCGGAGGCAAAGAAGCCGGAAGCGGCGGCCGTCGTTCCGGAGGCGCCGCGACGCGACGGCGAGGATAAATCCGGCGAGGGCGTGGCCCAGCGGGCCAAGGCGATTCTGGAGGGCATTCTGTCCGGCATGGGCATCCCGGCTCCCGTCCGCGTCGAAGAGACGGAAGACGCGATCCTGCTGAACGTCCAGGGCGACGGCGGCGGGCTGCTGATCGGGCGGCGGGGCCAGAACCTTGACGCGATCCAGTACATCGTGAACAAGGCCGTGAGCCGGTCGGGCAACGGCCGGAAAATGATCATCATCGACACGGAGGCCTACCGGAAGCGCCGCGAGGAGTCGCTGGTATCGCTCGCGGAAAAGCTCGCCGAAAAGGTCCGGAAGACCAAAAAGCCGGTCACGGTCAGCCACATGAACGCCCACGACCGCCGGATCATCCACATGGCCCTTCAGAACGACGAATCCCTGACGACCAAGAGCCGGGGCGAAGGCGAGTACCGCAAGATCGTGATCATCCCAGCCCGGAAAAATTAAACCCCGCGCATGACTTTCGCGGACACCATCGCCGCCGTTGCCACGCCGCCCGGAACGGGCGGCATCGGCATCATTCGGGTGAGCGGCCCGAAGGCGGAGGACATCGCCTCACGGCTCTTCCGGCCCACACGGCCCGGCTTCACCCTGAAATCCCACCGCCTTTGCCACGGCCGCATCGTTTCCGCCCGATCGGGCCGGGTTCTCGACGAAGTCCTCGCCGCCTTCATGAAAAAGCCGCAATCCTACACCGGCGAGGACGTCCTGGAAATTCACTGCCACGGGAACCCGCTGATCCTCCAGTCGGCCCTGGCCGAGGTTGTCCATGCCGGCGCGCGCCTGGCCGAGCCGGGCGAATTCACGAAGCGGGCGTTTCTGAACAACCGGATCGATCTCTGCCAGGCCGAGGCGGTCGCGGACATCGTCGGCGCCCGGACCGGCCGGGGACTCGAAATCGCCCTTTCCCAGCAACGGGGCGAGCTGTCCGGGAAAATCGAAAACCTGCGCCGGTCGCTGACCGGCATCCTGGCCGGGCTCGAAACATCCATTGATTTCACGGAAGAGGAGGTCAGCGGCGGGCCGACCGACGACGCCCGGGGCCGCATCGACGCGCTCCTGGCGGAGCTGGAGGGATTGTCGTCGACCTACGACCGGGGGAAACTGGTCCGGAAGGGCGCCGGCGCCGTGATCGCGGGCAAGCCGAACACCGGCAAATCGAGCCTGCTGAACCGGCTGCTCGGCGAGAACCGCGCCATTGTCACGGCCATTCCGGGAACAACGCGGGATTTCATCGAAGAGGAGATCGGCATTCGGGGCGTTCCGGTCCGTCTGACCGACACAGCCGGCATTCGGGACCCCGCCGACATCATCGAGCGGGAGGGCATCGACCGCGTCCGGGAGCGGCTCTCGTCCGCCGATGCCGTCATCCTGATGTTCGACGGCAGCGCGCCGCTGACGGCGGAGGACGATGCGGCGATCGAAAAAACCGCGGGCCGGCCGGTCATTCCGGTCATCAACAAGTCCGATCTCGAACAGGTCATCGACGCGGAGCAGCTTCGAAACCGTCTCGCCCCCGCGACGCCGCTTTCGATCTCCGCGAAAACCGGCGACGGAATCCCGGCCCTGCTGGACGCCGTCTACGCCCTCGTCGCCGGGCAGGCGCGGGAGCCGGATCCTGAAAACGACATCGTCATCACCCGGGTCCGCCACAAGACCGCCCTCGAGAAGACGGCGGCCCACCTGCTGCAGGCCCGCGAGAGCCTGGCCGGCGGGCTCTCCGCCGAGTTTGTGGCCTTCGACATTCGGGAGGCGCTCGACAGCCTCGGCGAAATCACGGGCATGACGAGCCGGGAGGACGTCCTGGACCGGATCTTCTCGACCTTCTGCGTCGGCAAGTAGCGCCGGCGCGGGTTCCGCTTCCCGAGGGCATTCCCCGCGGCGAGGGCACGAGCAAACGTCAGGCTGGGGTCGAATCCATGCCCTCGATGAAGGCCCGCACATTCTTGCCCAGGACGCGGTGGTTGTAGCCGCCCTCGAGAATGGCGAAGCACCCCCCCTTGTTTTTCCGGCTCGCCTCCCGGACCATCCGGCCCATGTCCTGGTAATCCTGTGTGGAGAGCAGCCCGCCCCAGTCGTTCACGTGGTTGTCGAAACCGGCCGAGACGCCGATGATGTCGGCGGGCTCCGAGGACAGCCACTGCTCGACGCCGGTGACGTAATCCTTGCGGTTGGGCGACGACGGGTTGTAGATCCGGACGTAGCCCCGGCCGCCCAGAATGTTGACCGTTCCGTCGCCGAAGTGAAGGTCGAAATCGAGGACAAGGGCCTTCTGGATCTTTCCTTCCCGCTTGAGCCTCTCCAGGGCGATGGCCATGTTGTTGAAGTAGCAGAATCCCCAGCAGCTCCCTTGGGAGGCGTGGTGTCCGGGCGGCCGGATCAGGGCGAAGCAGGGCTCCGCCAGGCCGATCTCGGCGGCCTGAATGGCGCCGCCCGCGGCCAGCGCGGCGATGTCATAGACGCCGTCCCTTCGGACCATGTCCATGTGGGCCCGCGTGTGCACCGCCGCGATGTCCTCCTCCGTGGCCGGCACGGCGTCGACAAGGGTCACCCTGCCCTGAATCTCCTCGATGACAGCCTCGATGCGGCCGTCGGCCGCCGCGGGATCCATGGTGTAGTTCTGCAGAAAATCCTTGTGATAGATCACCTTCATGGCAATACCTCCTGTTCAGGGATGTCGTTCCCCTTTTCCAAAAATCCGACCGCCCGCAGAAGCTTTAGCGTGTTTTTCGAAACGGCCAGGCCTTCCAAGTCCTCAGGGGCCAGCCAGCGCGCCTCGAGGGCATCGTCGGCCCCTCGCACTTCCCCCCCGATGTAGTCGGCGGCCACGTCGACGATGACGAAGTGGAACCGAATGCGCCCGTCCCCGTCCCGCTCGAAAAAGTCGAAGGCGTAGACGGGCTCCCGGGCCCGAATGGCGACCCCCGTCTCTTCCAGGATTTCGCGCTCCGCGCCCCGCTGCAGGGTTTCGCCCAGTTCGAGGGCGCCTCCGGGCACGGCCCACAGCCCCCGGCTCGGGGCCACCCCGCGCCGGACCAGCAGGACCCTGCCCTCGTGGATAACCACGGCCCCGATCCCGACAACGGGGCGATCCGGATACTCGCGCCGCGACATGCCTACGGCCCGCTTTCCAGGGCGAATTCGAATCGGGCCGTCATCCAGGGCTCGTCCACCCCGTTGAACACCCGCTCCCAGAATGTGGCGCGACGCTTTCGGTCGACCATCAGAATGCTCGAGGAGCGGGTCCCGTAGACGGGGCTCGCGATGAAGATGGACGAGAGGATCCGCTCCCACTCCAGTCCGATGCCCGTGTCCGGAAGCTCGCCGTCCTCCGGCCTGTCGCGGTCCGCCAGGAGCGAAAACAGCGCTTCCGGGTCCGGCCTTTCCGCTTGCGAGAGCAGTGCGGCCAGACGCCCCTTTCCCCTGCGGACCTTCGGCCAGTCCGTGTCGAGGAGTCGGTTGCTGAGGCCGTACAGGCCCGGAGCCAGCGGGGACGAGCCGTCCCGGTTGGAGAAGAAGTGCAGATTGAAGACGTCTCCGAGGATCAGGCTGAAGCCGTTGTAGCGGCCGGCCCGCGCGGACAGGTCTTTCAAATAGCGGGCGGTGCTTTCCTTTCCGCAGAGGAAATTCCGCACCAGCCAGCCCCGCGAGGGGGCGTCCGGGCGGACGGAAAGCGGGTCCCGGTAATTGGTCAGGGCCGCCAGGCGGCCCCTTTTCGTGATGCCCAGCCAGGTCCCGCCCTCCTTCAGGTCCCGGCCGGCCAGCACATCGGGCCGGTCTTCCCAGAAGGCGGCCGGCGCCGACGGCCGTTCGTAAAACTCGTCCCGGTTCGCCGCCAGGACAAGCGGGTAAAGCGGATGCGATTGGTATGCGAACAGGATGAGACACATCGGGATCACCGTGATGCGGGCGCGCTTCGGACACGCTCCAGTATCCGCGACAGGACCTCACCGGCCGAATGATGAATGACCCGGTCGGCGTTGCCGTCGAAGGGGGTGGGCTCCCGGTTGATGATCACGAGCCGGGCGCCGGCGCTCTTGGCATAGATGGGCATGTAGGCGGCCGGATAGACCACCAGCGAGGAGCCGACGACGATCAGGAGGTCGCAGTTGCAGGCATGATGGGTCGCCTGCTGAAGCGTCGCGGGCGGCAGCGACTCTCCGAAGAAAACGACATCCGGCTTCAGGATGCCCCGGCACCGCTCGCAGACCGGGGCGTCGTCGGCCGGACGGGGTTCGGCGAGGATCGCCTCCAGGCGGTAAACCTCGTGACAGTCGAGGCACCGCAGCCAGTTCATGTTGCCGTGAAGCTCATAGACCCTCTTCGGGTCGTTGCCGGCCTTCTGATGGAGATTGTCGACGTTCTGCGTGATGACGCAGTCAAGCTTTCCCATCCGCTCCAGCTCGGCGATGGCCAGGTGGGCCCGGTTGGGCTGCGCGTCGACGAACAGGCCGCCTTCCAGCAGGATGCGCCACTGCTTTTTCCGGGTCTCCGGGCTGTAGAGAAAACGCTCGATGGTAAAATCCTCCGGGTCAAACCGGCTCCAGATCCCCCCGGGGCTGCGGAAGTCGGAGATGCCCGACTCCGTGCTGACGCCGGCGCCCGTGAAGACCACGATCTTTCGGGCCGCGGCGATCATGGCCGCGACGTCGCCGATCTTCCCGTCCAGATCATTGCCGCCCATATCTTCTCCTCGAAAGGAAGACCCGCGATCATGCGCGCTTTCTTCGAGGCGCGGGCCTCCCGAGTAGAGGCAAGATACACGAATTCGGCGAAAAAGACAAAATGAAAAGGGGCGCGGCGCCCCGCCCCTCAGCGTGAAGCGGAGCGGGCAGCATCCTTTTTCCGGCAGGCTGCCATTATTTGATTGACAAACCGGGGCGTGAAAATCGATATTGGCGATGCCATGCGGCGGCCGGCGCCGCGGCGGAGCGCCCCGGCAGGGCGAATTTTCGGGAACCCCCCATGATCGAAAGCATTTCCGCAATTTTCGGCAGCATTCGCATCCAGGATGTCTTCGACATGCTGGTCATCTGGATCATGATGTCCGTGCTCCTGATCTGGTTCAAGCAACGGGCGTCTCGGTTCGTCTTCGCCGGCATCGCGCTGCTCGGCGCCGTCTACATTGCGGCCCGCTACTTCCAGCTCTATCTGACCACCGTCGTCCTGCAGGGCTTCTTCGCCATCCTCCTGTTCGTCCTGGTCGTCATCTTTCAGGAGGACCTCCGCCGCTTCTTCGAGCGGCTCGCCCTGTGGGGCCGCTTCCCGAAGTCATTCTTCGATGAACAGCCGGCGCCCCGGGATGCCGAAACCATTGCCCGGACCGCCGCCAACCTGGCCCGGCAACGCATCGGCGCCCTGATCGTCATCAAGGGGCACGACCCGCTGGACCGTCACCTCAACGGCGGCAACCTGCTGAACGGCGTCCTGAGCCAACCTCTGCTGGAGAGCATCTTCGATCCCCACTCCGCCGGCCACGACGGCGCCGTGGTGATCGACGGGAACCGCCTGGCGCAGTTCGGCTGCCATCTGCCCCTGTCCACGAAAGCCGGCCGGTTCGGCTCGCCGGGGCTGCGGCACACGGCGGCGCTGGGGCTTTCGGAGCGGTGCGACGCCCTGAGCATCGTCGTTTCCGAGGAGCGTGGAACCATCAGCATCGCCCGAAACGAGCGGCTTCAGGAGGTCGCCGGCGAGGCGGCGCTCCGGGTCGAACTGGAATCCTTCTACGCAGAGATGACGCCGAAAAGCGAGGGCCGGCCGGTCATCCGCTGGCTGAGGGAAAATTCCCGCGAAAAGATCGTCGCCCTGGCGCTGGCCTGCGTGCTCTGGGTCGTCTTCGGTTACCAGAAGGAGTCGGTGCGGCGGGATTTCACGGTCCCCGTGGAGTATGCCAATATCTCGACCGACTGGGTTATCGAAGACCCGAAAGTCACCGAATTGAAAATCGTACTCGCGGGGCCGCCGCAGGCCTTTCAGCTTCTCAACCCCGATGCGCTGCGAGTCTCCCTCGACCTGTCGAAGGTCCGGGAAGGGCTGAACGAAATCTCCGTCACCCGGGAAATGGTCCGAAAGCCCTCCAACCTGACCGTGGCGGGGATCTCCCCGGCCCGGATCGGCATCACGGTCTCCCGGCTGGTGACCGTCTCGCTGCCCGTTGTCGTGACGACGGAAGGCAGGCCTCCGGCCGGCCTGTCCGTGCAGAAAATCGGCGTTTCGCCCGCGACGGTCCGCGTGCTGATCCCCGGCAGGCTCCGCGAAAACGGCATGCGGATCCGGACCGAAACGATCGACCTGAAAAAAGTCGCCTCCTCGTCGTCCCTGCAGGTTCGGCTCATACCGCCGCCGGAGGTCCAGTTTGCGGGCGGGAAAGCGCCCACGGCCACGGTGACGATCCGGCTGAAGAAATCGGCCCGGACGGGCGGACGGCCCTGAGCCCCGGCGGCGAAGACCCTCTTGTCAACCCTCCGCCGATGCGGTATGTGGGTAACATAACGGCTTCGGACTCGAGAGAATGGCCAGACATCGAAAAATAAGATCCGGGAAAACGGGGCTTCCGCCCGGCGCCCTCGTCCACATCGGAGAAAAGCTGGCCGAGACGGCGAAGGTCACTCTGATCGATTATGACGGTGAACGCCTCGAAGAAAAAAGCATTCAGAGCGTACGGGAGCTGGAGGCCTGCCCGGACCGGCCGACGGTGTCGTGGATCCAGGTCGACGGCATCCACGATACCGCGCTTCTGGAGCAGCTCGGGAGCGTTTTCGAACTCCACCCCCTGATCCTGGAGGACATCCTCAACACGGACCAGCGGCCCAAGATGGAGGATCTGGGCGGTTATCTCTTCATCGTCCTGAAGAAATTCTGCGCAAGCGCGGACCGCAACGGCGAGATCGCGTCGGAGCAGATCAGCGTCATCCTGGGCCCCGGCTGGGTCATCACCTTCCAGGAAAAGGAAGATCCTTTCTTCAATCCCCTTCGGGAACGCCTCCGGGCGGGCAAGGGCCGGATTCGGAAGGCGGGCGTCGATTACCTGGCCTACTCGATCATCGACATCATTGTGGACTCCTATTTCCATGTCCTGGAGACGCTTGGAGAGAGGATCGAGCGCGAGGAGGAGGCATTGCTCGGCAAACCCGCGGAGCGGACACTGCAGGCGATCCAGCGGCTGAAACGGGATATGATTGACCTTCGCAAGGCGGTCTGGCCGCTCCGGGAGACCATCGCTGCGCTGGAGCGCAGCGAATCGCCCCTGATCCACGCCGCGACGCGCATCTACCTGAAAGACGTCTACGACCACGCCATCCAGGCGCTGGACACCGTGGAGACCTACCGGGACATGCTCTCCGGCATGATCGACATCTACCTCTCCAGCCTCAGCAACCGGATGAACCAGGTGATGAAGGTGCTCACCATCATTGCCACGATCTTCATGCCCATGACCTTCCTGGCCGGAGTGTACGGGATGAACTTCAGGCACTTCCCCGAGTTGGAGTGGGCCTGGGGGTACCCCCTGTTCTGGATCGTCAACCTGGCCATCGCGGCCGCCATGCTGATCCTCTTCAAACGGAAAAGGTGGCTCTGAGCGGTTGACGGGCCGCCCGCGATGATTATTTTACTTCCATTGCCGCCGGAATTCCGGTAGGAATGCGGCATCGGACAAAAAATGACACCCGATCGATAAAGGAGGTTCATGATGAGCGTGTTTCAAGCGAGTGACATTGTCGAATTTGCCATCCGGATCGAGGAAAACGGTGAGAATTTCTACCGCTTCGCCGTGCAGCTTGCCAGGGACGAGGACACGAAGAAGCTTTTCGGGCAGTTGGCCAATGCGGAGGTGGCTCACAAGAAAACCTTCGAGAAGATTTTCGCGGCTATGGACAAGACCGCCCCGCCGGAAAAGTATGATGGAGAATATGCCGCCTACCTGCACAATTACGTCGACAACGCCATCATCTTCAAGAAGGAAGCGCTGGACCAGGAGCTGGCGAACGTCAAGGACACCCGCTCAGCCCTCGATTTCGCCCTGCGGCGCGAGATGGATTCCATCCTCTATTACCACGAGATCAAGGGGCTGGTCCCGGCGAACGAGCACGCCACCGTGGACCGGATCATCGACGAAGAGCGGAAGCATGTGGACATGATTGCGGCAATGAAAAAGAAGCTCTTCGGCTGCTGAGCGGAATCATGCCGGAAACCAACGACGACCATATTTTCTACCGGAACCCCACGAAGTTCTATCCGACCGTCGAACGGGGCGACGGGATCTACATCTACGACACGTCGGGCAAGCGCTATATCGACGGCTCCGGCGGCGCCGTGGTTGTGTCCATCGGCCACGCCGTTCCGGAGATCCGTCAGGCCATTCTTCGGCAGGCGTCGGAAATCGCCTTCACCCACGGCACCCATTTCACCAGTGGGGCGGCCGTCGAGCTGGCGGACCGGATCGTTTCCCTGTCCCCCCCGGGGCTGACCCGCGTCTATTTTCTCTCCGGCGGCTCCGAGGCGGTGGAGACCGCCGTCAAGCTGGCCCGCCAGTACCAGGTGGACCGGGGCCGGCCGTCGAAATACAAGGTCATCTCCCGGTGGACCAGCTATCACGGCAACACCCTCGGGGCGCTGGCGCTGAGCGGCCACACGGGCCGTCGGAAGTACTACCAGCCCCTGATCCAGCACACCCCACACATCGTTCCCTGCTACTGCTACCGGTGCCCCGTCGGCCTCCAGCCGCAAACCTGTGCGATCGAGTGCGCCGACGACCTGGAAAATGCGATCCGCTACGAAGGCCCCGATTCCGTTTCCGCCTTCATCGCCGAGCCCGTGGTGGGCGCCACGGCGGGGGCGCTGGTGCCGAAGGACGGCTACTTTCAGCGGATCCGGGAAATCTGCGACCGCTACGACGTCCTGCTGATCGCCGACGAGGTCATGACGGGCATCGGCCGGACAGGCAGGAACTTCGCCCTCGACCACTGGGAAGTCGTACCGGACATGATCTGCTGCGCCAAGGGTCTGGCCTCCGGCTACGCCCCGGTATTCTGTGTCGTGACCAGCGAAACCATCCACGACACCATCAAGAAGGGGAACGGGGCCTTCGTCCACGGCCACACCTACAGTCAGAACCCCCTGTCCTGCGCCACGGCCCTGGCGGTCCTTGACTACATCGCCGCCCACGACCTGATCCGCCGCTCGGCCCGCATGGGGGAGTACCTGCTGGAAAAGATGAAGGCGCTCTACCGGCATGACATCGTCGGCGACATTCGGGGCCTGGGGCTTTTCGCCGGCGTGGAATTCGTCCGGGACCGCAAGACCCGGGAGCCCTTTGACGCCGGACTCAAGGTGAACGTTCGGGTCGCGAACCGGGCCTTCGCGAAGGGCCTCATCACCTATCCCGGCGGCGGCGGGGCGGACGGCATTCTGGGCGACCACAGCCTGCTGGCGCCCCCTTTCATCATCACGGAAGGCCAGGTCGACGAGATGGTCGCCATCCTCGACGAGGCCGTCGCCGAAGTCAGCGGGGAACCGGCCGGTTGACGCCATTTGCCGCACGGGAACGGGAGCAGAGCATGAACCCGGTCATCATCACCGCCGCCATCACGGGCAGCCGCATGCTGCGCGACACGGCGCCCTACATCCCGATCACCCCGGAAGAGATCATTCAATCCTCCATCGAGGCCTGGCGGGCCGGCGCGTCGATCGTGCACATTCATGTCCGGGACCCGGAAACCGGCCTGGGCTGCCAGGACCTCGACCGCTTCCGGCAGGTGGCGGAAGCCCTTCGGGCGGAAACCGACCTGATCCTGAGCCTCACCACCAGCGGCATCCCCGGGCGGAACCTGCCCGTCGCGGAGCGCCTCAGCCCGCTCGCCCTTCGGCCGGAGCTGGCCTCCTTCGACGCCGGCTCGATCAATCTGGGCGGGGGCGTCTTCATCAACGACCCGGCCTTCCTCGACGAGGCGGCCCGAATGATGCGGGAGTCCGGCGTCAAGCCCGAAATCGAGGTATTCGACCTGGGCATGCTCGTCACGGCGCTGCGGATGCGCGACGAGGGAAAGCTGGACGATCCCCTGCACTTCCAGTTCGTCCTGGGGACCCCCTGGGGCGCGCCGGCCACGCCCAAGTCCCTCCTGCACCTTCACGAGCACCTGCCGGAAGGCGCCACCTGGTCCACCATCGGCATCGGCCGCGGCTATCTTCCGATGGCCATGATGGCCCTGATCATGGGGGGGCATATCCGGGTGGGCATGGAGGACAACATCTACCTGGACCGGGGCGTCATGGCGAAAACCAACGCCGAACTGGTGGAGCGGGTCGCGCGGATCGTCGCGGCCT
>JAXDBM010000006.1:0-18517 GCA_034678725.1 Syntrophales bacterium
GGACCGGGCCGTGGAGATGCTGAAGCTCGTGGGCATCGCCGCGCCGGAACGCCGCGCCCGGGAATATCCGCACCAGATGAGCGGCGGGATGCGCCAGCGGGTGATGATCGCGATGGCGATAGCCTGCGAGCCGGGCCTGATGCTGGCGGACGAGCCGACGACCGCGCTCGACGTCACCATCCAGGCGCAGATCCTCGATCTGATCGGCCGGTTGAAGGAGGAGATCGGCACGTCCGTCGTTCTGATCACCCATGATCTGGGCATTGTCGCCGAAACGGCGCAGTCGGTGGCCGTCATGTACGCAGGACAGATCGTCGAATGCGGCCGGTCGGAAGAGGTGTTTTCCAACCCCCTGCACCCCTATTCCCGGGGCCTTACGGCCTCCATCCCGAGGCTTCGCCGCAGCAGGGCCGGTCAGTCTGCCCTGCCGGTGATTCCGGGAACGCTTCCTCCCCTTTACCAGCTCCCGCGGGGGTGCCGTTTTCAGGAGCGGTGCCTGGAGGTGATGGACGTCTGCCGCCGCCGGGATCCGGAATTGAAAGAGCATGCGGGGGGCCATGCGGTCAGGTGCTGGATATATGACGCGGAATGATTCGTCCGTTCTTCTTCGGATTCAGGATCTGAAAAAGCATTATCCCGTGCGTGGCAGCTTTCCGGGGGGCCGGCAGGGCCTGGTCAAGGCGCTGGACGGCGTTTCCCTCGAGGTTTACCGGGGAGAGACGCTGGGGCTGGTCGGGGAAAGCGGCTGCGGCAAGACGACGCTCGGCCGCATGATCCTTCGGATTGAAGATCCGACCGCGGGAACGATCACCTTTGAAAACGAGGATGTCCTGGCCCTTTCCAAGACGGCCCTGAAAGAATATCGCCGAAACGTGCAGCTCGTTTTCCAGGACCCCTATGCGTCCTTGAATCCGCGTAGGACGGCGGGCAGCATCGTCGGGGAGCCTCTCCGGATTCACGGGAACAACGGTTCGGACAATGTCGCCGAAAAGGCCGCCGCGCTGATGCAGATGGTCGGGCTCAGCCGGGAGCAGATGGGCCGATACCCGCACGAGTTCAGCGGCGGGCAGAGGCAGCGCATCGGCATCGCCCGGGCCATCGCCCTGAAGCCGAAGCTGATCATCGCCGACGAGCCCGTCTCGGCCCTGGATGTGTCCATCCAGGCGCAGATCCTGAACCTTCTGCGGGAGCTTCAGGAGGGGCTGGGGCTGACCTATCTTTTCATCAGCCATGACCTCAGCGTGGTCCGGCACATGAGCGACCGGGTGGCGGTCATGTACCTCGGCAAGATCGTCGAACAGGCCGGCGGCGACGACCTTTATGAAACCCCCCTCCACCCCTACACGCAGGCGCTGCTCTCGGCGATTCCCGTTCCCGACCCGGCCGAAAGGAAAGAGCGGATGATCCTGAGCGGCGACGTTCCAAGCCCCCTGGATCCCCCCTCCGGTTGCGCCTTCCATCCCCGCTGCCCGTTCCGGTTCGATCCCTGCGACCGGATCGTGCCGCCTCTGGAGAACCGGGGTCCGGGACGTTTCGCCGCATGCCATCTGTTGGCATCGTTGTAAACAATCGCGTTTATCGTTTTCAATCAGAGGATAACAGGAGATTACATGATAGAAAAGTCCATCTATTTCAGCTCCGGTGCAATTCAAATCGAGGGTCTCTATGCCGCAAACGATGGCGGCAACGGCGTCGTGATCTCGCACCCTCATCCCCAGATGGGCGGCTCGATGCACAACAATGTCGTGGAGGCTCTTGTGGAGGCCTTCTTCGCGGGCGGCTTTTCCACCCTGCGGTTCAATTTTCGCGGTGTCGGCCGAAGCGACGGTGTGTACGATGAAGGGAGAGGGGAACAGGAGGACCTGATTGCGGCAGCGGCGTTTCTTGCAAACGAGGGAAAGAAGAAGATCGTCCTCGCAGGCTATTCGTTCGGTGCATGGATCACGACCAGGGCGATGAAGCGCGATCCGGATATCTCCGATGTCGTCCTCGTCTCGCCGCCGATCGATTTTCTGGATTTCGATTGGTCGGGGCTGGCCGGCCGGATCGGCCTGGTGGTCTGCGGGGACCGCGATCAGTTCTGTTCCCTGGAGTCCTTGAAGCGCCTGGTCGACATCCTCGCATGCCGCCTCGAACTGGTGCGCGGCGCCGATCATTTCTATTTTATGAAAGAACAGGAGTTAAAGAACGGGATCGCTGCATATTTGAAAGCCTGATTTCTAAACTCGGGAAAATCGGGTGTTCGCTTTCACGTGTCTTTTACGGAATGCCATGACATTTTCTTAATTGTGCCGAAAAAAAGCTTGATTTTGACAATATTCAGTGATATGAAAGTCGTGACTTGTCGGATCAATGCATTCCAACCGGTTGTAAATGCTAAGATTCATGGTCCGCGGGGCAAAGGACAGTTGGGTGTCAGAGAGTTGCAGTTTAAAAGAGTAGCCACAAACAGCTTGCCGAAGCGAGTTGCGCGTGGCTTTTTTTATTTCTGCCATGCTTGATGTCCAACGTTGAAAAAAATCAGAAAGGAGGGAAGGGCTTTGGCAGAAGGTAAGGTAAAATGGTTTAACGAGAAGAAGGGTTTCGGCTTTATCGAAAATGACGAGGGCGGGGACGTGTTTGTCCATTACAGCGCCATTCAGGGAGCGGGATTCAAGACGCTTTACGAAGGTCAGCGAATCCGCTTCGATATCGAGCAGGGCAAGAAAGGCCCGGCCGCTGCAAACGTCCAGCCGCTATAATTCCGTTGGATTTCCTGCAACGCCCCGGCAGAGCAATTTGCCGGGGCGTTTTTTTATGTGATTTTTGCGAGGTGGTTTCGAAGTTGCTTCAGCGAAACGGTGAGGATCATCAGGAAAGCGAGGACCGTGGAGAGCGGCTGGGCCAGCCAGACGCCGGTCAGGCCGTAATGAAGGGGCAGGATGAACAGCATGGGGATCAGCAGGACCACGTCGCGCGCAAACATGAGAAGCATGGCCGTCGTGCCCTTGCCGAGGCCGATGAACATGTTGATCCAGACGATGGAGGGAGCGATCAGAACGAGCGCGGAGATGAAAAGCCGCAGGGCCGGTACGGCCATTTCCAGCAGTTCCAGGTCGCTTGAAAAGGCGGCCAGGATCGGACGGGCAAAAGCGAGAAGCAGCAGGGAACTTATGAGGGCAAAGAGAGCGGAGCAGCGCACCGCGACCCGGACCGTGTCGACCAGCCTCCGGTGGTGGCCCGCGCCCTCGCTGAAGGCGACCATCGGCATGACCCCGTGGCCGACGCCGAACAGGATCATTGTCACCAGTCCGTTGATCCGGAAACAGAGTCCGAGCGTTGCCAGGGCCATGGGACCGAAGCCTGCCAGGACGTGGTTGTAAATCACCATGACGACGCTGACGACGAGGTTCATGCTCACGGACGGCAGCCCGGTCTGGTAGATGGAACGGCAGATGGACAGGCTGGGTGCGAGGAATCGCCAGGTGAGGCGATATCGGGAGGAGTCAAGCCTCAGGAAGTGAAAGGACAGGGCAGCCGATGCCGCTTGCGAGACGACCGCGGCCAGGGCCGCCCCGACAATGCCCAGCTTCGGGAAAAACCACCAGCCGAAGACCAGGAAAGGCTCCAGCACGATGAGGACGGCGGCAAACGTGAGGACGACGTACATGGACAAAAGCGGCTTCCCCTCGGCGCGCAGAAGATTGTTGGCCATCATCAGAAAATACAGGAAGGGCGAGCCGAAGACGATCAGAACCAGATATTGCCTGGCCAGCGGCAGGATGTCCTCCGTCGCTCCGAATCCTCTCAGAATGGCGTCATGGAAGATCAGGACGGAAAGGATGGTCAGCACGCCCAGCGCGATCGACAGCAGCATCACCTGACCGGCTGTCCGCCGGGCCTTTTCGATCTGGCCGGCTCCGAACATTCTTGCCGCGAAGGACCCGGCCCCGACCCCGGTGCCGACACCGACCGCCCCGAAAAGCATCTGGATGGGAAAACAGAGCGTCAATGCGGCAAGCGCCTGGGTGCTGAGCCTGGCAAGCCAGAAGCTGTCGATCAGGTTGGCTACAGCCATGGCGAGCATGGCCGTGATGGAAGGCCAGCTCATTTTCAGCAGCAGGGCTAGAATCGGTTCCCTGCCCAGATCAAGGCCTTTGCTGGTGCTCATGCGACATTCCTATATGGATTGAAAATCAATTACAAGACAATTTGAGCGCATGAAAATCAATCTGATTGTGATCCTGGGTCCGACGGCCTCCGGCAAAACGGCGCTGGCGGCGAGGCTGGCGCGGGATATCGGTTCGGAGATCATTTCCGCGGATTCCCGCCAGGTTTACAGGGGGATGAATCTCGGGACGGGCAAAGACACGGACGAATATTGCGTGGACGGGCTTCCCGTGCCTTATCACCTGATCGATATCGTAAACCCCGACGAGGATTTCAGCGTTTTCGATTATCAAAAACGATTCTTCCGGTGCTTCTCCGAATTGTCCGGGAGGGGCATTCTGCCGGTGATGGCAGGGGGGACGGGTCTGTACATCGAAGCGGTCATCCAGGGCTACGGGATGCATGAAGTTCCCGAAAACGAAGACCTCCGCCGGGAACTGGCAGGGCAGGGCATGGATGAACTGAGGCATCGCCTGCTGAGCAGACGACCGGCGGCGCACAACACAACCGATCTGAAGGACCGTGCCCGGCTGATCCGTGCAATCGAGATCGCCGAGCATGCGGACGGTGACTCACCCCCGGAATCCCGCCCCCCGATCGTGCCGCTGGTCATCGGCATTCACTGGGACCGGGCGGTTCTCCGGCAACGGATCACGGACCGGCTGCACAGGAGGTTGTCCGCGGGCATGATCGAGGAAGTCAGAATGCTGCGCGATGCGGGCATCGGTTGGGAGAGGCTTTTTTACTTCGGGCTGGAGTACCGGTACATCGGCCTCTACCTGCAGGGCAGGATGGATTATGGCGAAATGTGCCGGACGCTCGAAACGAAGATCCACCAGTTCGCAAAAAGGCAGGAAACCTGGTTCCGGCGCATGGAACGGAGGGGGATCCGGATCCACTGGGTCGAAAGCGGGGATTCGGCCGCGATCATGCGCATCGTCAGATCGTCCGTGCAATGAAGACACCCGCAAGGACGATACCCGAAAACATTGCCCGTTACCTTGAGCGCTGCGGCGAGACCGGGAAACCGCTCGTTGCGACCGCGGTGCGGTCGGGGATCGATCAGGCGGTGGTCATACCGGCGCTGGCGGAAGAGTGGTCGCTTTTCGACACCTTGATCTCCCTCTGCGCCAATTCGCCGGCAGACCTGGAGCGGACGCTGGTCCTCTGCGTGGTCAACAACCGGAAACCGGGAATCGCCCGGCAGGAGGATATCGATCAGAATCGACGGACCCTGGAACGTCTGGAACGGCTGATCTGCGGGCGTCAGGCGGCGAAGGACTCTGTGGACCGAACGATGGCTGCACAGGATCAAACGATCCGCCGGACCTGTCCGAATCTCGCCTGTCTGGACGCCTCCTCGCCCGGGTTGGAGATGCCGGCCCGCGGCGGTGTCGGCATGGCCAGGAAACTCGGCATGGATGCCTCCCTCGGGATGCTGGATTACGGCAGACCGGGCGTGAAGCTATTTTTCTGTCTCGATGCGGACACGCGCGTCGAACCGAATTATTTGTCCGCGGCGCGCCGTTTTTTCGAAATGAAGCGAAACAGCGGCGCCGTTGTCGAGTACGCACACCCCGTAGAGGGCGACCCCGAGCTTCGCGCCGCCATTTGCTGTTATGAAATATTTCTCCGCTACTACGCCTTGGGCCTGCGATACGCCTGCTCGCCCTATGCCTTCCACACCATCGGTTCGACGATGATCTGCACGGCGGACGGATACGCCGCGGTCCGGGGGATGAACAGGCGGGAGGCGGGTGAGGACTTCTATTTCCTGAACAAGCTCGCAAAGCTGAACGGGATCGGACGGATTGCCGGCACGACGGTCTACCCCTCCGCCAGGACATCGCACCGCGTTCCCTTCGGCACGGGGCAGCGGGTCGCCCGGTTTCTGGAAAACCGGCGCAACGAGTATCTGCTCTACCATCCCGCCATCTTTGAAATTCTGAAGCGATGGCTGGCACTGATGGCCGGCGGCGCGGATGGAGATCCGGAGCGCATCCTCGACGAAGCAGCGCACATCCATCCCCGGCTGCGGTCTTTTTTGGAGCGAAACCGCTTTCAGGAGGCATGGCCGCGCATTCGCCGGAACCATCGCCATGCCGGTGACCTGTCCAGGCATTTTCATGTCTGGTTCGACGGCTTCAAAACGCTGAAGCTCGTTCATGATCTCACCGAAAATGCATTTCCGCCCATGGACATGTTCAGGGCGCTCAAAGATCTCCTTCAGCTCATGAACGAACCCGGCTGCGGGGATATCGGAGGCCGGGAAACGCCGACACTGGAAGAGCAGTTGAATATCCTTCACAGCCTGCGGCATCTGTCCCGTTCGCCGGTTTTACCTTGACCTGTGCCGCGCTTTCAGATAACGCATGGCGCCAGGGGAACTTCTCCCCGGATCAATGATTTGGAGGATGGTCCATGACGACCAGGAAAGCCACATGCTTCATTCTGCTGGCAGCCGGCCTGATTTTCGGCCTGTTCACGGGATGCACCCCAAAGGAGGAGAAGGCGTCGGCGCCAGCGCCTCAGACGGATTCAACGCCGGCCGCTCCGTCGGCTGCGCCCACCCAAACACCGGATCCGGCGGCTGTATTGCCGGCCGTGCCGACCAATCTCATCGCGGAAGTGGATGGAAAGAAACTGACGCAGGGGCAGCTCGATGCGGAGGTGCAAAAGCGCCTCACCCAGTTGAAGGATCAGATCCCCGCCGACCGGCTTCAGCAGGTGAAGGAAAGGGTCAGAAAACAGATGATCGACGATTTCGTGATCCGCATGCTGCTGACCGATGAGTTGAACCGGCGAAAAATAACGGTCACGGAACAGGAGGTCGGTGAGGCGGTCGAGCGCTTGAAAAACAGCCTGCCCCAGAACATGACCCTTGAGGAACTCATGAGGAAGAATCAGGTCAACCGGGAGCAGATGAACGAACAGATCCGCTTCGGCCTGCAGATCAACAAGCTGGTTCTGGCCACCGCGGAAGGAAAAGCCAAACCTACCGAAAAGGAAATTTCGGCTTTCTACCAGAAAAACAAAGCCAAGCTCAAAGTCCCGGAGTCGATACGTGTCCGGCACATCCTCGTGGGAAAGAAACCCGAGGATGATGACAAGGCCAGGGCGGAAAAGCGGGACAAGGCGGAAAATATCCGAAAACAGATTCTTGGTGGGGCGGACTTCGCGGAAGTCGCGCGAAACCAGTCCGATTGCCCCAGCAAACAGGCCGGCGGCGATCTGGGTACGTTTGTTCGGGGGCAGATGGTTAAGCCCTTTGAGGATGCCGCGTTTTCCCAGAAAAAGGACGAGATCGGACCGGTCGTGGAAACGGATTTCGGCTACCACATCATCCAGGTTCTCGAGAAGAACAGCTCGAGAACCCTGAAGCTGGATGACGAGACGAAAGGGAGAATTTCCGCTGTCCTGACGCAGCAGAAGCAGCAGAAAGCCTTTGACACGCTGCTGCAAAACCTGCGAGCGAAGGCGCGCGTCGTCTACTACGAGAAATGACGCGGGCCTGTCGGCCTCGCGCGCATTGCCCGGCGGGGCGCTTCATTCACGGCCGGATGTTTCCGGACCGGCAAGGACGCCGGCCATGCCGTTCGGGACCGAACCGGGCTCCCGCGGCGTGGACGGGAAACCGGACTGTTTCAAACCGTGCGACCGCCGCGGCGCTCACAAAAAGGAGTGGGCATCGTCCGGGAATTGGCCCATCCGGACCTCGTCGATGTACTGCGTGACCGCCGCTTTCATCTGCACGTTCATGTTTGCATACTTCTTGACGAATTTCGGCGTGAAGCGGTCGAATATCCCCAGCATGTCATTGACGACCAGCACCTGCCCGTCGCAGTGAACCCCGCCCCCGATGCCGATGGTGGAGATGGTCAGGGAATCGGTGATCTCTTTGGCCAGAAGGGCGGGAACGCATTCCAGCACGACGGCGAAAGCCCCTGCCTCTTCGAGGATCCGGGCGTCTTCCATGATCCGCTTCGCCGCCGCATCGCCCTTGCCCTGCACCTTGTAGCCGCCCAACTGGTGGACGGACTGCGGCGTCAGCCCGAGATGGGCCATGACGGGAATCCCGGCGGATGCGATCCGTCTCGTGACCTCTGCGACTTCCCGGCCGCCCTCCAGCTTTACTCCATGCGCGCCCGCCTCCTGCAGAAAGCGTCCGGCATTCCGGACGGCCTCCTCCACCGAGACCTGGTATGACATGAAAGGCATGTCGCCCAGAACCATGGCCCGTTTCGTGCCCCGGCAGACGGCCTTGGTGTGGTGAATCATGTCTTCCATGGTAACCGGCAGCGTACTCTCGTAACCCAGGACGACCATTCCCAGTGAGTCGCCCACCAGCATGATGTCGATCCCCGCCTCGTCCATGATGGCCGCGGTGCCGTAATCGTAGGCGGTCAGCATGGCGACTTTTTCCTTTTTCTTCTTCATTTCCCGGATAACAGCGGTCGTGATTTTATTCAGCTTTCCCTGCGTGCTCATCCCGTAAACCTCCTTTGAGAAGTTTTTGAATCGATTCGGCCCTGTCCGGGGACAGGGTTTTCTTTTCCAGGGCGATCCCGACCGTGATCAGTCCCAGGGCACAGTATGGCTCCAGAAGATCGGGCAGATCGGCGCGAAAGACCCGAAGGTGCTTTTCGATGGTTCCGGCGTCACCGCGCGCAATAGGGCCGGTCAGTGCCCCGACGACGCCCCGGGTTTCGATGTTGCTGAGCGTCCCTTTCACGAGAGGCCAGAAGGCGCGAAGCGCTTCGTCGCGTGAGAGTCCCAGCGTCCGGTACGCCGTTTCCACCATGTGAATCAGCGCCGTGAGATAATTCGAAGCCATGCAGGCGGCAGCATGATAGAGGGGCTTGTCCTGTTCCGGGACGAAGAAGGGGACGCCCTGCAGGGCCTTGACCATGGCGACGGCCCAATCCTTCAGAGCGTCGTCTGCGGTGATGCCGAACGTGCTGCCGGGCAGGCTGCGAATGGCGCCCGCCACGTCGGCGAAGGACTGGATGGGATGAATGCTGCCGACCGCGGCGCCCGCCGCCCTTGCCGGCGCCAGAAGGTCCAGCCCCCCGGCGCCGCTCATGTGGATGACCTTGTCTTCAGGCTCAACGGCGCCGTGCCGGACGATCTCGGCGCAGACAGGTGCAATGGCGTCGTCCATGGTGGTGATGATGATGCAGGTCGCCTGCGCGGCGGCCTCCGCGGGGTTTGCGAACGCTTTCCCGCCCGTAAAGGCCGTGCCTTTTTCGAGGGCGGCTGCCGACAGATCCGACACGGCGACGATCCGGTAGCCGGCGGATTTGAGCAAATGGCCGACCGCCGTTCCCACTTTTCCGAGACCGAGGATGGCAATGCTCTCATTTTCGGCAGCTTGACCCATAGCGGTCCCCATGCCCTCCTTTTCATAAAAAAGCCTTCCGGACGGACACCGGAAGGCTTGAGGTCATGACCCGATTGGATGATTGCATCCACCATTCCGTCTCAGTCCGCACCGGATCCAAGCGGTGAGACACTTCTATCACGAACTGCGATGTTCCGTCAATCAAAAGGTGTCAGAAGGATCTGCGGGAGAAAGATGGCTGCACGCCGAACCGGAGATGTCTTGAGACAGGATCTTATGTTGTAAACGAAGAAGGTTTTTACTATAGTTCCCGGCAGATTTCAGAAAGGGTTGAATGTTATCCTGTGAAACCGGTGGATTTGATGATTTTTGACCTGGACGGCACGCTTGTCGCTTCAGGGAGCGATATCGCGAGTTCCGTCAACCATACGCTGCAATCTCTGGGACTGCCCGTGATTGAAGAGCGGATCATTCTCCGGTATATCGGGGACGGCATCCGGAAACTGATCGAGCGGTCGCTCGGACCGGCAATCCAGGGGCGCCTCGACGAGGCGGTCGATACCTTTTCGAAACACTACCGCGAGCATATGCTGGACAGCACGGTTCTGTATCCCGGTGTTCCGGAGGCGCTGCGCCATTTTCAGGGCAAGAACAAAGTGATCCTGACCAACAAGCGGCACGTTTTTGCCCGTGCCATCAGCGACGGGCTGGGTATAACGTTTTTTTTTGACGAGATCCTCGGTGCGGACAGCACGCCCCACATCAAACCGGATGCCCGGCTGGTCTATCCGCTGCTGGAGCGCTTCAGCGCCTCTGCAGAGCGGACCGTGATGATCGGGGATGGAATCAACGACATCCTGCTTGCCCGGAATTCGGGAATCCTGAGCTGTTCCTTCCTGGAGGGGTTGACGGACCGGACGATCCTGACGCAAATGAATCCCGATTTGTGCTTTGGTCATTTTCAAGAGCTGCCCCGACTCTTTACCTGACAAGCCATGCCGCTCGATGTGATGAAACGAATCGAAGGGACGGTCGAAAAATACCGGATGCTGAGTCCGTGCGACCGGGTCGTCGTCGGCGTTTCCGGAGGGCCGGATTCCATGGCCCTGCTGGAGGCATTGCGGAGTCTTCGGGAAAAATACGCATTGACCCTGTTTGTGGCCCACGTCAACCATGGCCTTCGGGGGACGCGGGCGGACGAGGAAGAAGCGTTTGTCCGCCGGGCCGGCGAGGGAATGGGCCTGATCTGCGAATGCCTGAAGCTGGACATTCGTGCCATCTGCCGGAAAGGGAAGAAATCCGTCGAAGAGGCGGGCCGCGAGGAAAGGCTTCGTTTTTTCGAGGAGGTGCGGCGCCGACACGGGGCCGGCAAAATCGCCCTCGGGCATCACCGCAGGGATCAGGCGGAAACCGTTTTGATGAATCTTTTGCGGGGCAGCGGGGCCGAGGGCCTGAAGGGTATGCTGCCGGTGCGCGAGGGCCTCTATATCCGGCCGCTCATCGAACTGTCGAAGGACGAAATCGTCGGCTTCCTGCGCTCGAAGGGTCTCCCCTTCATGATCGATGATTCAAATGTGGAAACCGGCTATCTGCGCAACCGGATCCGTCACCGGCTGCTGCCGGAATTGAAGGAGGGCTACAATCCCCGCATCGAGGAAAACCTCTGCCGCACGGCGGAGATCATGAGGCTGGATGACGACTTCCTGCAGGGGGAGGTCCGCCGGATCTGTGACGACCGGCGGATCGTCCGGTGCGATTCAGCCGGCCCGGAGATCCGGATCAGCATACCGGAATGGCTTCGCCTGCACGAAGCCCTTCAGAACCGGCTGATCAAGAACCTCCTGCTGAAATGTGCAAAAGCCCATCGGGGCGTCGGGCACATTCACATTCAGGCGGTCCGGGATTTTATGGCGTCTCAGCATGCGAGCGGATTCCTGCATCTGCCGCTCAACCTGGAGATCAGGCGCGAGTATGACCAGGTCGTGATCGTTCAACGCCGGCGGCCCGCCAGGCGAAGCGCGTGCGCCGAATCCGATGCAGGAACGTTGACCGATCCCGCGCAGGATGTCGGGCCGCCCGTCTCCCTCGATGTCACCGTTCCCGGCGTCATCAATCTTCCGGGGTGTCCTTTGCGCTTCCGCTTTTCTTTCGCGGAACGACCGGCTGTCCGATTGGACTGCCGGCAAACCGTATTTATGGATTATGACCGCATCGTTCTGCCGCTGACCCTCCGTTTCCCGCGGCCGGGGGACAGAATCCGACCACTGGGCATGGACGGAACGAAAAAATTGAAAGACGAGTTCATCGACCGCAAAATCCCCCTTCGCATGCGCAAAAGGACTCCGTTGATCGCGGATGCGCATTCCGTGCTCTGGGTTGTCGGCTTCGTGCTCAGCGACCGCGTGAAGATCACCGACAAGGTGAAGAAAATACTGAAAATAGAAATAATTTGAAATAATGCTCCGGTTCATGTAGAGAAAAAACCGTTATAAAAGCCTTTTCCGTAAGGAGACGATTCGATTGAACCCACTGCAGAAAAATATCGCCCTCTGGCTGGTGATCAGCCTCGTGTTTGTTCTTCTCTATCATCTTTTCAACCAGCCCAAGAGCGTTCAGGGGACGCTGATCTTCAGCGACTTTGTGGGTCAGGTGGAAAAGGGGCAGGTCACGGAGGTGACCATTCAGGGCGAGAACGTCACGGGCAAGCTCGCCGACGGCAAAACCTTCAAGACCTACATGCCGAAAGACGCGCAGCTCATGCCCCTGCTTCGGGAGAAAAACGTGCGGGTGTCCGCCAAGCCCGTCGAGGACGCGCCCTGGTACATGAATATCCTGATTTCCTGGTTTCCCATGCTGCTGCTCATCGGCATCTGGATCTTTTTCATGCGCCAGATGCAGTCGGGGGGCGGTAAGGCCATGGCCTTCGGAAAGAGCAGGGCGCGGCTCGTCACCGACAAGTCGAAAAAGGTGACCTTCGCGGACGTCGCCGGCGTCGACGAGGCGAAATCCGAACTGGAAGAGGTGATCGAATTCCTCAGAGACCCCAAAAAATTCACCAGGCTGGGGGGGCGCATTCCCAAGGGCCTTCTGCTGGTCGGCCAGCCGGGTACGGGAAAAACGCTGCTGGCCCGGGCAATCGCCGGGGAGGCGGATGTCCCTTTCCTGAGCATCAGCGGTTCGGATTTCGTGGAAATGTTCGTCGGCGTCGGGGCATCCCGGGTTCGGGACCTTTTCAACCAGGGAAAGAAAAACGCCCCCTGCATCATCTTCATCGACGAGATTGACGCCGTCGGCAGGCATCGAGGAGCCGGACTGGGCGGCGGGCATGACGAACGGGAACAGACCCTGAATCAGTTGCTCGTGGAAATGGACGGCTTCGAATCCAACGAGGGGGTCATCCTGGTTTCGGCGACGAACCGTCCGGACGTCCTCGATCCGGCACTGCTGAGACCGGGGCGCTTCGATCGGCAGGTGGTCGTGCCGCTTCCCGATGTCAAGGGCAGGGAAAAGATCATCGAGGTGCATGCCAAGAAAACAACCCTCGCCGGCGATGTGAATTTCGGGGTGATCGCCCGCGGCACGCCGGGATTTTCCGGGGCGGACATTGAAAACCTCGTGAATGAGGCCGTTCTGTATGCAGCCCGGCTGGGCAAGGACAAAGTATCCATGGGGGATTTCGAGTTCGCCAAGGACAAGGTGCTCATGGGTGTGGAAAGAAAAAGCATGGTGATCAGCGACGAGGAAAAGCGGAACACGGCCTATCACGAATCCGGCCATGCGCTGGTGGCCAGGCTATTGCCCGGCACGGACCCGATCCACAAAGTGACGATCATTCCGCGGGGCAGGGCGCTGGGCCTCACCCAGCAGCTCCCGGAAGACGAGAAACACACCTATCCGAAGAAATATCTGTTGAACAACATTGCCATCCTGTTGGGCGGACGGGCCGCGGAAGAGCTGATCCTGAAAGACTTCACCACCGGAAGCGGGAACGATATTGAAAGGGCGACGAACCTTGCCCGGAAAATGGTCTGCGAGTGGGGCATGAGCGAAGCCATGGGCCCCCTGACCTACGGCAAAAAAGAGGAGCAGATCTTTCTGGGACGTGAATTTGCGACCCACAAGGACTACAGCGAGGACACGGCGCAGCGGATCGACGGGGAGGTGAGCCGGATCGTTTCGGAAAGTTATGATAAAGCCAGGCAGCTCCTGCTGGATCATATCGACGTGCTGAACAAGATTGCATCGCAGCTCCTGGAAAAGGAGGTGTTGAACACGGCGGAGCTGGATGAAATCATCGGCATCCGCAGCGGCGCTTCCTCCGATCAAGGGGAGGCATCACCATTCCCGCCGCAGTGAAATCGGTCTTCTTCATGGATGCGCACAATGAGCGGGGACGATATCCCCTGAGGGTTCTGTCATGGACATCCGGGCGTGATGCTGCCGAGATCCTGAGAGGGATCGATGTCGACCCTTACGGGATCGAAGCCATGCTCCCCAAAATGGCCAATGTGAACATCCATATCCAGGGGCTTCCCTGCAAAGTGGCTAATGTCATCAAGCAGGAGATGCTGGCCATCGGCGGCGACGCGGCCGTGGCGCGCGGATCCGTCTCATGCAGCGTCGAAAAGACGGACCTGGTCCTGATCGGGACGCGCAAACAGATCGGGCGCTTTACGGAAAAGATCGCTTTTCAGCCTTTCGGCATGGCGGCGCTGGCGGATTCCCTCCGCGCATTTCTTGAAAACCTGTCAGCCGAACGATGGGAGATCCCGACGGGGCGTCGCGTCATGATGCTGGGTGATCGGACTCTTGTGATGGGAATCCTGAACGTCACCCCCGATTCCTTCTCCGACGGGGGCCGTTTCGCTTCGCCGGAAGACGCGGTCGAATGCGGACTCCAGATGGTCGCAGACGGCGCTGACATCCTCGATATTGGAGGGGAATCATCGCGGCCGGGCGCTGTTCCGGTCACGCAGGATGAGGAGCTCCGGCGAACCATCCCCGTGATTCAGGGGCTGCACGGAAAGATCAACGCACCCATGTCCATCGACACGACAAAGGCGGCGGTGGCGCGGGAGGCGGTCGCCGCGGGAGCGGAGATCATCAACGACATCAGCGCCATGCGATTCGACGACAAAATGTTGAATGTCATGGCGCAATCCGGGGCCGCCCTTGTGTTCATGCACATGCGGGGCGTTCCCCGGTCGATGCAGAAGGGCGATCTGCGCTATTCGTCGCTGCAGGGTGAGATCGTCGAATTTTTCCGCGAGCGTTTGAGCGCGGCGCAGGCGGCGGGAATTCCGACAGAGAAGGTGATCATCGATCCGGGCATCGGCTTCGGCAAAACGGGAAGCGACAGCCTGAAACTGCTCAGACACCTGTCCGATTTCAAGTCCCTGGGGAGGCCGATCCTGGCCGGTCCGTCGCGAAAATCTTTTTTGGGACATCAGAAAGATCAGTCAGCGGCTGAACTGAAAACCCGAACGGCCGCGGCCGTAACGGCCGCGATCATGAACGGGTGCCAGATCGTCAGGGTCCACGATGTCCGGGAAATGAAGGGCGTGGCGGCCGTGGCGGATGCCATCGCTAGGGTGTGACCATGATCGCGGGGATCGGGACTGATCTGGTGAACGTGGGGCGTCTGAAAAGAATCCTGGACAGGTGGGACCGGCGTTTCACAGCCAGGGTTTACACGCAGCGGGAAATGGACTATTGCTACAAAAAGGCGGTCCCCGCCATTCACTTTTCGGCCCGTTTTGCGGCGAAGGAGTCATTTCTCAAAGCGCTCGGGATCGGAATCGGCATGGGCGTCCACTTGCGGGATATCGAGGTCGTCAACAATCCGAAAGGCCGGCCGGAGTTGATCGTGCACCGTGGGGCGGAGGCGATGCTCGCGCAGCGGTGCATCCGGCAAATGCAGTTGAGCCTGACCCATACGGCCGAATATGCAGCGGCAATCGTGATCCTGGAGAAATGAAATCACTCCAAATCGTTTCCGAAAGCCCGGCGGCGACTTTTCGCGTCGGGGCGATCCTTGGCGAACTCCTGGAAACGGGGGACATTGTGGCGCTCACGGGTGAACTGGGCGCGGGAAAAACATGTCTGACCCAGGGCATTGCGAGAGGGCTTGGCATTCCGGAGTCCTACCCGATCACCAGTCCGACTTTTACCCTTGCAAACGAATATCCCGGCCGGTTGAACCTGATTCATCTGGATGTGTACCGTCTTTCGGGCTCGCAGGACCTTCAGGACCTGGGGTATGAGGAATTTTTTTTTGGCAGGGGCGTAACCGTCATCGAATGGGCGGAAAAGATCGGGGATGTGATTCCGGATCAGTCCATATGGGTTGCAATGGCATACGTGGACCGGAAGCGGCGGAGCATTGAGATTGCCGGCCGGCAGGATCGCATGGTCGCGATCTCAAAAGCAATGAAAGAGGGAGGTTTTTGAAGCATGGCGCTTGTGGTGCAAAAATACGGCGGTACATCCGTGGCCAATATCGCCAAGATCGAGAATGTCGCCCGCAAGGTGATCCGGGCGAAAGAGGAAGGGAACCAGGTTGTCGTGGTGCTCTCGGCCATGGCCGGCGAAACGGACCGGCTGATCAATCTGGCACATCAGGTGGCCGACGAGCCCGACGGCAGGGAATATGACGCCCTGATCTCGACGGGGGAGCAGGTCACTGTGACCCTGCTGGCGATGATGTTGAACCGGCTCGGCCACAAAGCGAAGTCATTCCTCGGTTTTCAGGCAAAGATTCTCACGGATCAGGCTTACAAAAAGGCAAGGATCCTCAGCATCAACAACAAGTCCATCAAAAACGAACTCAAGAAGGGGCACATCGTCGTCGTGGCCGGTTTCCAGGGCGTTGACTCCGAAAACAACATCACGACGCTCGGGCGGGGCGGTTCCGACACCAGCGCGGTCGCCCTGGCGGCGGCCCTGCGCGCGGATGTGTGCGATATCTTCACGGATGTGGACGGCGTCTACACGACGGACCCCAATATCTGCAGAAAGGCCCGACGACTGGACCGGATTTCCTATGACGAGATGCTCGAGATGGCCCGATCGGGCGCAAAAGTGCTCCAGCCCCGGTCCGTGGAAATGGCGAAGAAATTCCAGGTTCCCGTGTATGTCCGGTCCTCTTTTACAGACGCCGGCGGAACCCTGGTCACGAAGGAGGATGAGGAGATGGAGAAAGAGGTGATATCCGGCGTAACCTACGACCGGGATCAGGCAAAAATCACGGTGGTCCACGTTCCGGACCGGCCCGGGATCGCGGCATGGCTTTTCACGCCCCTGGCGGAGCACAACATCATTGTCGACATGATCATCCAGAACGCGAGCATCGAGGGCTTCACCGATCTGACCTTCACCGTGTCCAGAAAGGATATCAGGCAGGCCACCAGGCTGGTCGAGGAGATCTCGAAGGACATCGGAGCCCAGAAAGTGGAAGTGGACGAGAATGTCGCCAAGGTTTCCATTGTCGGTGTCGGCATGATCAGCCACTCCGGCGTGGCCGCCAAGATGTTTGCCACCCTTGCCAGGGAAGGGATCAACATCCTGATGATCAGCACCTCCGAGATCAAGGTTTCCTGTGTGATCCAGTCGAAATACACCGAGCTTGCCGTCATGGTCCTCCACGACGCCTTCGGGTTGGACAAAGAATCCTGATTTGTCGACACCGCTTATGAAACGGCAGGTGGACGGCATGGTCGTCGTTGTTCTGATTGCCGCTGCCGCCGTTCTGCTAAAACTGGCCTTTTTGAACGGCGATCCAGGCAGCGACATTCAGCTTTCGCACGGGGATTTTCGCAGCGGCCCCGTCGTGGTGAAGCTGACGGGGGCGGTAGCGCGGAACGGCATTTATTTTCTTCCTGAAGGGGAAACGCTTGCAGCTTTCCTGCTGACGGCCGGCGTCGACAGGCAGGACAGCCCGGACCCCGGGCTGCCTGAAAGGACCCTGCAGACCGGTCAGGCGGTTGCCATTCTTTCCGGGGACCGGATTGTAATCGGGGAGATGGATGCTGCGGAAAAACTGGCCCTCGACATGCCGATCGACCTTAATCTGGCAAGCCTTGAGGATCTGATGCTGGTTTCGGGCATTGGGGAACGCACCGCCGAGAAGATCCTCTCTTTCCGAAACGATACGGGACCATTCCGGACCGTCGAGGACCTTCAAAAAATACCCGGCATCAAAGAGAAAAGGCTGTCGCGGCTGCGCAAATACTTCTACGTCGGAAATCCTTCCGGAAAATCGGATCCATCTCCGTAAAGATCAGCGAGTTCCGTTTTTGTATTGATTGAAATAGGACAGCACGCGCCGGACGTAGTGCTGCGTTTCCTGATAGGGGGGAATGCTGTTGTTGTATTTGGCGACCGCCTTTTCTCCGGCATTGTAAGCGGCCAGGGCCAGGGAAAGATCCCCGCGAAAAACGTTCAGAAGATAACGGAGGTACCGGACGCCGCCATCGATATTCTTCTCCGGATGAAAGCTGTCATGGACCTGAAGGGAAGATGCCGTTGCCGGCATGAGCTGCATCAGGCCCCGCGCCCCTTTCCGGGATACGGCCTGATGGTTGAAGTTCGATTCCGCCTTGATCACCGCCTTCACGAGGTCGGAGTCCACATTGTATTTTTCCGCGGTTTGTGTGATCAGGTGATCGTATCGGTTGATGTCCGTGGCCCGGACCTTGAAAATGACGCGCTTTTCCCGAAGAATCACGTCGTATCTGACGCCCGTTTCGGTCGGCACGTTGGTCAGGTGGACAATGCCTTCCTTGTCCACGTACCGGTAGATGTCCGCCAGACCCGCCGGTGGGAAACCCATCGCACATGCGACAAAAACCAGTATCAGAAATCCGATGAGACGCAATCCAGTCACTCCCGCCTTGAGGCTGCGATTCACGGTTCGTGATTCAAGAAGATGATCTGCGATTTTATACTTTAAGCAGATTGTTTATTCAAGCGATATTTTATGCTCTTTACGTGATTGCACTTGACATGCCGGGGTGATGATGGTAGAAA
>JAXDBM010000007.1:0-27386 GCA_034678725.1 Syntrophales bacterium
CCCTCGGCCCACACCGTGCACCATCCGGATTGAACGTTCCGGTTTGCAGCAGTCGGGAGATGCGGTGTTGACCCAGTACACACTGCATGTGATCTGCCCTGAAGCATCCGGAATGGCAAGAACGCAGTCATCGCGGATCACTCATACATGGGTCAGACAGGAAAGCCAGTGGAAGCTTCTGGGAGGCATGAGTCTCGACTTCAAAAAGGATTAGAGGAGTAAGCGAGAACAACGCGGGGCCAAACGGAGGTGCTCTTTAAAGGTTGAAATGCGATGAAAGGACCGCTAACAACATGATCCCGCGGACGGACGATCACCGCCACTGATTGTGCTACCGGACGGAGAAAATCATATGATCAGAATACTGGTCCTGGTTCTGTTGCTGATATCCGGTACATTGTTTGCGGCTGAGAAACTTCCCGAAACATTGGATGAGCAACTTGCTGTCGATAACCAGCGGGTGATGAAGTATCTGGGTCGTCTGACCGCATCCGATGTCGGAAAGAGGCTCAAGGGAGTTCGATTGTCGGATTATGGCGTTGTTCTGAAAAATCATGTTTTCTTGGAAAGGATCCGTTCCGCCGACCACAAAAGTACCGTATACGTTTTTCGCGAAAAATCGAAGCTTGTCGCGTATGCTTGGGTAGAACCACAGGGGCGCTCGATCCCCATTCCTTCGTGCCCTCCCAATTCCAGGGAAGAGGGGCAGTATGTTTTATCGGGCGATGTGTATACTTGGAAAGAGGTGGAGCCTGGCGACGGCGTAGTTGTTCTGGAGTGCGTGACGGATAAATGGATTCGTGAAATAAAGAGGAATAAATAACGCAACCAACCGTTCGCCGGGTTGGATCGGTCACACCGCATGGCGTATTCAAGTTTTGCCGATGGGGAGGAAAGGGAGTGCCGCCTGAGGTCTTCTTCGCACTTTCTTTCGATCGGCACACCCATCGGGGAACCGTCGCTTTCCATGAAGGGTTCAGGGCAGACGGCCGAACGGAGGGTGTCGGCGACGCTTGACGAGGCACGCGACGTGTCTTCAACGTTTTTTGGCGGTGAACGGGAGACACCGCCGTCTTGCGATTATGGAAATAGACATTCGGTACGACTGTGCGGGAGTGGACTGGGGAATCGTTTCGGAAACGCTGAAACGCGTGGGGATGGCGTACGATGAACCCGATGTTCACAGACGGGCGTTTGAAGCCAGCCATACGGCGGCATTTGTCTATCATGGCGACCGGCTGATCGGTTTCGGCCGGGCAATCTCGGACGGCGTTTACCAGGGAGCCGTCTATGATGTCGCGATCGTTCCCGAATTCCAGAAGAGGGGCATCGGAACGATCCTCATGAAAAAGATTCTGGAAAAGCTGCCGGGATGCAACGTGATCTTGTATGCGGCCCCCGAAAAGGAAGGCTTCTACGAGGCGCTGGAATTTCGAAGGATGAAAACGGGGATGGTGCGATTCAAAAATCCGGAGAAAATGCGGGAGAAAGGGTTCACGGAGTAAAGAGCTGCATCCATCCTGCGGGTGGAAGTGATCGAAGCGATTGCCCGCCACGCGGCATGAAGCCGCCGTCCGCGACCAAGCAATCAACCAAGCAATCAAGCCTTGACAATTCAAAACCAATCCATTAGCTTACGCCTCAAAAACCGGCAGGCGAGTGAAAAACCCATGATCGGCGTGCTGATAACCACCCACGGCAATCTCGGCGGCGAGATCCTCAAGGTCGCGGAGATGATCCGGGGGCCCCTGAAGGATGTCGCACACATTTCCATCGACCAGACCAAGAGCGTCGAGGACCTGAAAAAGGACATCAATGCGGCGATCCGGAAACTGGACCGCGGGAAGGGGGTCCTGATCCTGACGGACCTGTTCGGGGGAACGCCGTCCAATCTTTCCCTGTCGCTGCTGAAGGAGGGCAAGGTCGAGGTGGTGACCGGCGTGAACCTGCCGATGCTGCTCAAGATCACGGATATGAGACAGAAAATGAATCTGCAGGATTTCGCCCTTTACATCAAGGACTACGGCAGAAAGAATATCTACCTGGCCAGTGAAATCCTGAACAAGAAGGCGGCGGAGTGACGGGACCCGGTGGGCGGACGGCGCGAGGCAGCGCCCGAACCCGGCAAACGTGAGAAATTCGACAGGCCTCTATGGACACAGCGCTCGTCCGGGTTGACAATCGGTTGGTTCATGGGCAGATCCTGGAGGCCTGGGTTCCTTTCCTGCAGGCGTCCTGCATTGTCGTGGTGGACGATGAGGTCGCGGGGGACTTCTTCCGGGAAACCGTCATCAAGATGGCCGTTCCGAGCGAGGTGGAGCTGATCGTGAGTGCCGTCGAGAGCTTTGCCGGGAATTTCACCTACCAGAAGGGGCGCGGGAAAAAGGCGATAGTCCTGTTCAGCGGCATCGCCGAGGCCCTGAGGGCTTTTCGGCTTGGTTTCAAGTTCGAGCAGTTGAACATCGGCAACGTATACAGCGAGGAGTGCGTCCAGCAGTGCTCGCCTTCCGTCCTGCTCGGAGACAAAGACATCGAAGCAGTCAAAACCCTTCTGGCGGCCGGCGTCGATATCGATGTCCGGCGGGTTCCGAGGGAAAAACCCATCGACCTTCGACGCTTGATCAACGGCGCCGGGCCATGAGGAGCCGCCCATCTTCATGAGAAGCCCATGTTCTGGAATGTCCTGATCATTTCCGTAGCGGGGGGGATCATCTGTCTGGACAGGATCTTTCTTCAGGTCATGATCTCCCGGCCCGTCGTTGCCGGTCCGGCCATCGGGCTGATCCTTCACGATCCCTTCACCGGCCTCCTCTGCGGCGCACTCATCGAGCTGCTCTGGATCGACCGCCTGCCCATCGGCACCTACGTTCCGCCGAACGAAACCGTCGTGACCGTTATCATCACGGCGGCTGCGATCCTCGCCGGCAATCTGACCGGCAACCACACCCGCGAACTGGCTGTTTTCTGCATTCTTCTCTTCTTCCCGCTGGGATACGCGGCAAAGGCCGTGGACACCCTCGTCATCCGGCTGAACGAACGCCTTTCCAGGGCGGCCGTCCTGGCCGCTGAGCGGGGCGATGTCCGGGGTGTTTCCCGAAGGCACCTGCTGGGCATGGCGGGGTCTTTTGCGGCAACGGTGCTCTTCATCCTCGTTTTCCTGTACCCCGGCGTTTTGCTCGCGGCCTGGATGTTTCCCCTGCTGCCGGAGTTTTTCCGGAAGGCACTGACGCTGTGCTATTATTTTCTTCCCCTGCTCGGCGTTGCCGTGGCCATTCGGACAGTCAAGCGCCAGGGAATGGTGGCTTTTTTCTGCGCCGTGTTTGTCGCCGTTCTGGTCATGATGGAATTTTCCCATGGGCTTGCGAAATGAAGCCGCGGCGGACGTCCGGATCCGCCCGATGGCGTCCGGCGACATTCAGGAGGTCCTGACGATCGCGTCCGACGCCTTCCTCACGCCCTGGACGGAAGGGATGTTCAGGAAGGAGCTGCAATTGTCCTTTTCCCGCAATTTCGTCGCCCTGTCCGGACCGGGGCCGTCCGACCCGGTGGCCGGCTTCATCACGTTCTGGGTCATTGCCGATGAGGTACAGCTTCACAACATGGCCGTGCGAAGGGACATGCGAAGAAGAGGCATCGCCTCGCGGCTCTTTTCGGCCATGATCCGGGAGGGGCTGGACGAGGGCGCCGAAACGGGCACGCTGGAAGTCCGGCAGGCGAATGACCCGGCCAGAAAACTTTACGAGAAGTTCGGCTGGCGGGTCACGGACCGAAGGCCATTTTACTATTCCGATACCGGGGAGGATGCACTGATCATGTCCGCCGAACTGAAATTCTGTTCCGAGGTGCCGCGTCATGCCTGAAAAAGAGGCGCTGCTGGACGGCCGGGTGATTTCCAACTGGGAGATCGCGAAGGGGCATCTGGTGATGACGGTACGTCTGCCCCGGGCCTTCGGCGAACCCCTGCCGGGACAGTTCGTTATGGTCCGACCGAAAGAGAGCGGCGAGCGGCTGCTGGGAAGGCCCTTCAGCGTCTACGGCTTTCAGCCCGGCCGCAGGAGCGCGACCGTCGCAATCCTGTACCGGGTGGCCGGAGAAGGCACCCGCGCGCTATCGCTTCTTCGGCGCGGCGACATCTTGAAAATTCTGGGTCCCCTCGGGCGCCCCTTCGATGTCTCACACCATCGCAAAAACATCGTGCTGGTCGCCGGCGGCATCGGCATTGCCCCGATCCGCTTTCTCCTGGAGCATCTGAAGCGGCTTGCCGCTGAGGAGCGGCCCGGGATCAGCCTCTACGCAGGCGCGAAAACGGCGGGCGAACTCTTCGGTCTGGAGGGACTGGAGCCTTTCTGCCGCGAAGTCCATGTCTGCACGGACGACTGCAGCGTGGGGCGCCACGGACTCGTCACGGAGCCGCTGGCGGAAAATCTGGCGGCCTTTCCCCTGGACGACACGGTGATTTACGCCTGCGGTCCGGCCGGCATGATCCGGGAACTCGCCGCGCTGCTTCGGGATCATCCCGTTCCCTGCCAGGTGTCGCTGGAGGAGCGCATGGCCTGCGGTGTCGGGGCATGCCTCGGCTGCGCCGTTGCGGTCCGGGGACCGGACGGCGGCAGGCAGTACCGGCGGGTCTGCCGGGAGGGGCCCGTTTTCGACATTCGCGACATCCTCTGGGATGCGGAAAGCGGGGATGCATGATGATCGATCCGGTCCGGAGAAGGATGGCCGTTTCCATCGGCGGCCTGAGGCTGAAAAATCCGGTCATGACGGCCTCGGGCACCTTCGGTTACGGCGATGAGTACGCGCCCTACGTCGATCTGAACTGCCTGGGCGCTGTCGTGGTCAAAGGGCTGTCCCTGGAGCCTCGGGCGGGTAATCCGCCGCCCCGGATCATGGAGACGCCCTGCGGCATGCTCAATGCCGTCGGGCTGCAGAACATCGGCGTGAAGGCTTTCATTCGAGAAAAGCTCCCGTTTCTTCGGGATCATGACGTGGCGGTGGTCGCGAACATCTTCGGGGAATCCGTCGAAGAGTACGCCGCCGTTGCAGAACTGCTCGGCCGGGCAGAGGGCGTGCACGCCCTGGAAGTCAACATCTCGTGCCCCAACGTGAAGAGGGGGGGTGTCGCCTTCGGGACGGATCCGGACATGGCGGCGGAAGTCACCCGGGCGGTCAAGGCTGCCACGGGCCTGCCGGTGATCGTCAAGCTGACGCCCAATGTGACGGATATTGCCGGGATCGCCGCAGCCGTAGAGGCCGCCGGCGCGGACGCCGTCTCCCTGATCAACACCCTGACCGGGATGTCCGTGGACATCGAGCGGCGGGTCCCGCATCTTCGGAACGTCACCGGGGGGCTGTCCGGCCCGGCCATCCGGCCGGTCGCCCTGCGCATGGTCTGGCAGGTGGCGCGGCGGGTTTCCATACCCGTGATCGGCCTGGGCGGCATCATGACCGCCCGGGACGCCCTCGAGTTCCTCATTGCCGGCGCCAGGGCCGTCCAGGTCGGCACGGCCCATTTCGTTCAGCCTTGTGCCTGCGAGGAAGTCCTGTCCGGGATCGAGGCGTACCTGGAAAGGCACGGCATCGAGGACGTCAATGATGTAATCGGCTCCCTGAAAATCGAAGGCTTGCCCTGAAAATCCTGAAAGGAGCGATTTCGGTATGGGAAATGCGGAGATTATCGCGAAGGGAGTCTATCTGATCGGCGGTCCGAACATCTCGCGATCCGATGACGCGACGGTTTTCATCATCGACTTCGACGGGGAACTGGTCATGATCGATGCCGGCGCGGGTCGCAGCTCCCGCATCCTCGAGAGGAACATCCGGGACGAGGGGCTCGATCCGAAGGCCATCACGACCCTGATCCTGACCCACTGCCACATCGACCACATCGGCTCGGCGCCCTATTTCCGGGACAGCTTCGGATGCCGGCTCCTGATCCACGATCTGGATGCCGACGCCGTGGAGAAGGGCGACCCGATCCGCACGGCGGCCAACTGGTACGAGACCACCTTCCCGCCGACCCGGATCGACCGCCGGCTTCAGGGCGATCAGGAGACCCTGATCTTCGGGAAAGGGGAACTGCACTGCCTGCACACGCCGGGCCATACCCCCGGCTCCATCGCCGTCTACCTGGACCGGGACGGAGAGCGCATCCTCTTCGGCCAGGACATTCACGGCCCCTTCATGTCCAGCTTCGGCTCCAACATCGAGCACTGGAAGGCCTCGATGCATCGGCTTCTCGACCTGCGGGCGGACATTCTCTGCGAGGGCCATTTCGGGATCTTCCGGCCCGCGGAGCGGGTGGAACAGTACATTCGAAAATACCTGAGGCAGTATTGAAAGCGCCGGAACGAAATTATGACCTGACAATCGAGGAAAAGGACCGCCGGACGACGCTTTCCTTTTCGGGACGGATCGACCTGGAGGCAATGGAGCGCCTGAACGCCGAGCTGGATGCGTTCTGGCGGCGCGCCCTTCCCGGAGAGATCGCGGCCGATCTGTCCGGCGTGACCTACCTGGACAGCGCCGGCGCCCTGCTGCTCCTGCTGCAGGAGGAAAAAGCGAAGGCAGGCGGCATCCCCTTCCGGTTCCTCAACCGTTCGGAGGCGGTCCGGGGGGTCATGGACCTCGTGAACCTGGACACCCTTCACGCACCGCCGCTGATCCTCGCCGTACAGCGGAGCACGTTGTCCGATCTGGCGGCCGGGGCCGCCAATCGGATGTTCGCGGATTTCGTCCGGGTGATGAGCTTCGTCGGGGAGCTCCTGACCGCCCTGGTCCACGCCTTCTTTCATCCCCTTTCCGTCCGCTGGAGTTCCGTCCTCTTTTACATGAAGCGGGTCGGCGTAGACGGCTTTCCGATCGTGACCCTGATCAGCCTGCTGGTCGGCGTCATCATCGCCTTCATGTCGTCGCTGCAGTTGCGGCAGTTTGGGGCCGTCACCTATGTCGCCTCCCTGGTGGGGTTTGCCATGGTCCGGGAACTGGCGCCGCTCATGACGGCCATCATCGTGGCCGGCAGGTCTGGTTCCGCCTTCTGCGCCGAGATCGGGTCGATGATGATCAACGAGGAGGTGGATGCGCTGACGACCATGGGCTTCGACCCGGTCCACTTTCTGGCCGTGCCCAAGGTCCTGGCCTCCGTTGTCGTCGTTCCCCTTCTGACCGTTTATGCCGCGTTTTTCGGCATCCTCGGCGGTCTGATCATCGGTGTGGTCGGGCTGGACCTGACCGCCTACAGCTTCATGAAACAGACCATGACCAGCTTCAAGGCGTTCGATGTGGCGTCCAGCCTCGTCAAGTCCGCCGTTTTTGCCGTGCTGGTTTCCAGCATTGCCTGCCAGCGCGGATTTCAGGTCCGCGGCGGCGCGGAGGCAGTCGGCGCGGCGACCACATCCGCCGTGGTTTCCGGCATATTCCTGATTGTCGTGGCGAACTCGGCTTTTGCCGTGGTTCTGTACTATATCCACCATTAGCGGGTGATTGCCTTGGGCAGAATGGATACAGGGCCTGTGATCGTCGTGGAAGACCTGGCCATGCGCTTCGGCGACAACGTCATCTTCGAGGGTGTCAGCTTCGAGGTGCGCCGCGGGGAAATCTTTGTGATCGTCGGTGGCAGCGGCTGTGGGAAGTCGACCCTCCTGAAGAGCATGATCGGCCTTTACCGGCCCACGGCGGGCAGGATCCTGGTCGAAGGCGTGGACATCACATCAGCCGGCGAGGGCGAAATGGAACGGTTCCGGCGGTCGATCGGCGTCCTCTTTCAGGCGGGAGCGCTCATCGGGTCTATGAGCCTGGCGGAAAACGTGGCCCTGCCGCTCATGGAGCAGCGGAAGCTCTCTCAGGACATGGCCGGCGCCATTGTCCGAATGAAGCTCGGAATGGTCGGCCTGGCCGGATACGAAAACCACCTGCCGCTGGAATTGTCCGGAGGCATGAAGAAGCGGGCAGGCCTGGCACGCGCGATGGCCCTCGATCCGACCATCCTCTTTTTCGATGAGCCGAACACGGGCCTGGACCCCGTCACATCAGCCGAACTGGATGTGACGGTCCGGGCGATCAACCGGGGGATGGGAACGACGATGGTCATGGTCTCCCACGACCTGGCCTCCATCCTGAGCGTGGCCCAACGGGTGATCATGCTGGACAAGGACCGGAAGGGAATCGTCGCGGAGGGCGATCCCCTGGACCTGAAGAACAATTCGAAGGATCCGAAGGTGATCGGCTTCTTCAACCGGTCCCTCGAACGATTGAACCCATAGGAGCATCGCATGGCAGAGAAACCGTCCAAATTCATGATAGGCTTCTTCGTGACGGCGGGCATCGTCCTCGCCGTGGCGACCATCGTCTGGCTGGGCGCTTCGAACTATTTCAAGGAAGGCGCCCTCATGGTCACCTATTTCGACGAGTCCGTCCAGGGGCTTTCCGTAGACTCCGGCGTCAAGTACCGGGGAGTGAACATCGGCACGGTCCGGGAGATCCGTGTCGCGCCAGACAACCGGTTGGTCGAGGTCGTCATGAAGATTTCCATGGAAAAGGAAGTGCGGAAAGATGTCACCGCCCGACTGCGATCAGCCGGCCTCACGGGCATTGCCTACATCGAGCTGGAACGGACGGCCGACGAATGGGCGGAACTGGCCCCGCGAATCGATTTTCCCACGCCCTATCCAGTGATCCTTTCGCGGCCGTCGGACGCCAAACACCTTTTGACCATCCTGGACAAGATCGTTACGGAGGTGAACCAGATCGACCTTCGGAACACGCTTCAGGACGTGAGCGCCATCACCAAGGGGATCGAGCGGTACGTCAATGGACCCGAAATGAAGAGCATCGTTGCCAACTTGGATTCCACCACGGCCCGTCTCGATCGCACGATCCGCCGGGTCGATGCCATGGCGGCGGAGGGGATTCTGGAAAACCTTCTCGGCGAGGCCCGGGGGGCGCTTGTCGAAACGCGCGCCGTCGTCGGCCGGATCAAGGAGGATCTGGACCAAATGAAGCTCGCCGATTCGGCGGCAACGGCCAACCGGATGGTCGTCGGCCTGGACCGGGACGTCCGGGAGATCACGCGGGACTTGAAAGCCACGGGCGACAATCTCCAGCGGGTCTCGGAAAACCTGGATATCCTGGCCGAGAAATTGCGGGACGACCCGTCGGAACTGCTCTTCAGCAGGCCGCCGCCGGTGTCCCCTCGGGAAAGGTTCAGTAAGGAGGCAGGGCAGCCATGAAAACACTCATGAAGACCATGATCGTGGTCCTGACGGCCACACTTCTTGCAGGCTGCGCGCTGGGCGGTGGAAAAGCTGCCGTGATGATTGAACAGTACGCCCTTGAGTACGCTCCCCCTGCGCCGCGGAACCTCGCGCCTGCCGACGCGGCCATTCGGGTCGACCGCTTTTCTGTTGACCAGATCTTCAACAGCGTCAGGATCGTCTACCGGGCGAAGCCCTACAGCTTCAACGACTATGCCTACCATCGCTGGCGCGCCAATCCCGGCGACATGATCGGCGACTGCCTTTTGCGGGACCTGAGGCACTCCGGCCTGTTCCGGTCGGTCTTTTCGTACCGCGACATGGAGGAGATTCCGTTGGTTTTGAAGGGCGGGGTCGGCGAGTTTTTCGAGGCGGAAGAAGGCGACGGCCGCAGGGCCGTTCTTGCCGTGCATCTGATGCTCGTGGACCTGTCCGCGCGCGAGCCGGGGGGCCGTGTCGTTTTTCAGAAAAATTACCGCTTCGCGGAGCCGGTCACGGAAAAGACGGTTCCGGGCTTCGTCCGGGCCATGAGCCGGGCCATGGACAAGCTTTCCGCGCAGGCCGTCGGGGATGTCCACAAAGCGGTTGCGGGCAGGATGCGTTGAACGCAGGAATTTCGGGATTCCGTTCGCCTTCGCCCCACGGTCCTCTCAGAACTTGAAGTTGCCGAAATTCGATTCCCGGACCGGCTGCAGGAGCGAGACCTCGAAGGCCAGGGCCAGGGCGTCCCGGCAGTCCTTCAGCGGCAGCGTCCCGTCGTTGAAGAGCCGCGATTCCATGTAGAAGGGATGGGCTTCCCGGTTGTACTTGTCGATCATCATCTGCCGGAATTTCGCTGTAGCCACTTCATCCATTTCTTCGCCCCGCCTCTTCCGGTTGACCCGCTCCAGGCTGGTGAGGATGAAGCCCGCCGTGTCTCCCGACATGACCGATGTTCTCGAGCGCATGGTGGCAAAGATGAAAAGCGGGTCGAAGGTGCGGCCGCACATGCCGAAATTGGCGGCGCCGTGATCCGGCCCGATGACCCACTGGATCCGGGGGACCTCCGCGCAGGCGCAGGCCCGGACCATGCCGGAGCCGTACTTGCCGATGCCGGCGTACTCCTCGGCGGTGCCCACCATGTACCCCGGCGAGTTCTGGATGTAGAGGATGGGGATTTTCATGGTGCAGCAGCGGATCACCCACTCGATTGCCTTGCGGGCGGAGTCGACGAAGATGACGCCGTTGTTGTTGCTGGCAATGACCCCGACGGGGATTCCCTTGAGGAAGATCTTCCCGCAGACGATGTTGTCCCCCCGGCCGGTGTTGTACTGCCGTTTGTACTCGCTGAAGTAGCTGTCGTCGGCGATGGCGGCGAGGACCTCCCGGACGTTGATCCCCTTGGCGGTCTCCTTCGGCAGGACCCGGTACAGGTGGTCCGCGGGGACCTTCGGTTCGGCGGGCTTGCGACGGTCGACGTGAAGGGTCTGCTGCGGGTCAAAGGCCAGCAGTTCCCGAAGCTTCTCGATTCCCTCGTCCTGGGACTTCACAAAATGGTCCGCCCCGCCGGAAATGTGCGTGTGGACCCGGGCGCCCCCCAGGTCTTCCATGGAAACGGTCTCGCCGATGGCCGACTTCACCATGGGCGGGCCGCCGAGGAAGGAGTAGGACATGCCGTCGATCATGATGGATTCGCAGGCCAGGTAAACGATGTACGCGCCGCCGGCGGTGTTCCCGCCCGTGCTCAGGGTGTACTGCTTCAGGCCCTTTGCGGACATGCGGCACATGTTGTAGAAGAAGTGGCCGAACTGGTTCCGCCCCGGGAAGATCCGGTCCTGAAGGGGAAGGTAGGCCCCCGCCGAATCGGCGATGTAGACGAAGTTCAGGCCGCACTTCTCGGCAATCTCCTGGGCCCGGAGATGCTTCTTGCAGCTGATGGGGTAGTAGGCCCCGGCGGTGACCCGGCTGTCGTTCGCCAGCATCATCACCCAGTTGCCGTGGATCTTGCCGATCCCTGTCACGAGGCCCGCGGATGGAACATCCTCGACGCCCTCATAACCGATTCCGAATCCCGCTCCCCGGCTCAGCTCGAAGAATTCCGTCCCAGGATCGATGAGTTGCCCGATGAGCTGTCGCGGAGGCTTCTTGCCCTGCTTGGCCAGTCGCTGGTTCTGGGCATCGCCGCCCGGGTTGTAGGCCTTTTCCCAGAGGTCGTAGATATTCTGCTCTTCCTTCAGCCAGTGCCGGAGGTTCTCCTCGTACTCCACTTCTTTTTTCTGTGCCCGGGACATCTTCTTTTCCGGTTGATCGGCCATCGGTTTATCTCCTTATCGTCTTTTTTTGTGTAATGGTGTGCAATGTTATCCTGATCGGCCTGCAGCGGTCACTGGGGTTTCTTCCCGCAGAACAGCTTCATCACGAAGGAAACCACCGTCTCCCCCTTCTGGTTTTTAATCTGATTCCGGATGGTGAGGATCCCCTTCTCGCTGCCCTTGTGCGTGATTCCCACAACCTCCACTTCACAGTGGATGGTGTCGCCGATCCGGGTGGGCGCCGTGAAGCGCACCTCCTCCATTCCGTAAAAGGCGATGAACGATTTCGGCAGGTAGCTCGAATGGGGCCCCAATCGGAAGGGCAGGGCCATGCCGATGCTGAGCGTCAGCATGCCGTGGGCGATCCGCCCATGGAAGGGCGTCCCGGCGGCGTATTCCACGTCCGTGTGGAGCGGGTGCCAGTCGCCGGTCAGCGCGGCAAAATTCACGATATCCGCCTCGGTGATCGTCCTTGCCGGCGAAATCATCTTCTCGCCCAAGGCATAGTCGTCCAGATAAACGTATTCTTTGGACATGCTTTCCTCCTCTGTTCACGAGTGTGTTTGTTCCTTCTTTTGTCGGCACAACGTCCGCCCTGAAGAGACGGACTGAATCACGATGGTCTTCATATAACGCAGAGGCAGAGTCCTGTCTGTCAGGCAACCCTGATAATTCCTGTAGGGGAACTTGGAAAAAAAGATGATGGGGAGATGTTAGTCCAGGGAAGTGATTCCCTGCTGGATGGCGAATTTGATGAGGCCGGGGATGTCTTTGATGCCCAGTTTCTGCATCAGCCGGCTCCGGTAGGTTTCGATGGTTTTGACAGATAGAAACAGCTTTCCGGCGATCTCAGCGCTGGTCCTGCCCTCGACGACCAGTTGCAGAACCTCCCGTTCCCGCCGGCTGAGGACGGACAGCGGGTCCCGGAATCCTTCTTCCTGTTTCAGGAACGCACCGACCACCTGATCGGAAACCTTGGCGCTCAGGTAGCGATGCCCGGCGCGAACGGCTTGAATGGCCTGGATCAGCTCGCGTCCGGCGGACTCCTTGAAAAGATAACCCCGTGCGCCCGCCCGCAAGGCCCGCAGAATGGACTCCGACGAAGATTGCATGGACAGGATGATGACGCGGCTTGCCGGGCTTTCCCTGCAGATTCGATCCGTGGCCTCGATTCCGTTCATATCCTCCATCAGGATGTCCATGATCACGATGTCCGGTTGCAGTTTTCGGACTGCTTTCACGGCATCCCGTCCGTTCGAGGCTTCGCCGGCGATGACGATATCGCCGTGAGCTTCCAGCAGATACCGAAGGCCGTCGCGAACGATCGTGTGATCGTCGGCCAGAAAGACCGAGATGCTCATAACGGAACCTCGACGGTCACGCGGGTTCCTTTTCCGATCGCCGATTCAACCCGAAAGCGACCGCCGATCGCATCGGCCCGCTCGGCCATCGTCATGAGACCCCATCCGCCCCGCTCGTCCGCCTTCGGCGCCAGTGACGGTTCAAAGCCGGCGCCGTCGTCGGCAATCACGAGCCGCAGCATTCCGTCGCAGACGCCGATCCGAATTCTCGCGGAACTGGCTCGGGCGTGTTTGCCGATGTTGGTGAGGACTTCCTGCGCGATGCGAAAGAGGTTGTTTTCGATGTCCGGATTCGGCCGGGGGTGGATCTCCTCCCCCTCCACGACCACGTCCACGCCGGTTCTCATGGCGAAGCGTTCGCCGTACCAGCCGATCGAGGCGGCCAGCCCCAGGAGATCCATGTCCGGAGGGCGCAAATCCCCCATCAGGCCGCGGGTGAACTCCGTGATCTCCTCCACGAGGTCCATCGAATCCTCCAGACGCCTCCGCAGCGCATCCGTTCCTGCGTCCGAGAGCGCCGATTTGACGATGCTCAGGTTGATTCCCACCACGGTGAGATTTTGCCCCACCTGATCGTGGAGTTCCCGGGCGATCCGTTTTCGCTCCGATTCCTCGGCTTCCGAAAGCTTTGCGGAGAGAATCCGGAGTTGCCGGCTCTGATGCTTCAGGGTTTCCTCCGCCCGTCTCCGCTCCGTGATGTCCCGGCCGATGCCGAAGCGGCCGATGGCCCGCCCCGCGGGATTATGCCGGGTCGTCACCAGAAACTCGACAGGAACCCGCGAACCGTTTCTGTTTATGAGGTCGGCTTCATAGGGGGGGGTGTCTTCCCCCCGGATCCCTTTCTTGAAACGGCGGATTGTAGACTCGATGTGCTCAGGAGCAACGAGAAAGGTGAAGGGCTGCCCGATCAGATCCCGGACGGAATAGCCTGTGGCGCGCTCGAATTGCGGGTTGACGTAGGTGTAGGCCCCCTTTTCGCTGACGATAAAGATAAGGTCGCGCGTGGACTCGACGAGATTCCGGTACTTCTCTTCGCTCTCCCGCCGGGCCACCTCAGCCTTTTCCAGCCGTGCGATCTTGCGGCGAAGCGAGTCGATCTCCTCAGTCAACTGTTGACTGCTCTTCGCCATGTCGATATCCTTGTTTACCGAAGCCCGCTTTTTCATTATCCGCAATGACCCTTTTCCGCTTCGCCGTTTCCCGGTAGCAGGCCGGCGGTTCCTGGAGCGCCCGATTTCGTTTCACGCAAATGAAATTTCGCCGGCCACTTCGATTCAAGGGCCGGGAGGGCACCGCGTTCAGGGATAAAATCTTATCACAGCATCCTTTCGATCTCGCGCTTTTTCTCGTCGAGCCGCTTTTTCGAGACGGGGTAGGGGGTCTTGAGCTCCTGAGCGAACAAGGAGACCTTGTACTCCTCAACCAGCCAGCGGAAGGTTTCGATGGCCTGCCTCTTTTCCCCGGACGTTCGGGCCGTCAGGCCGCCGAGGCTTTCCCGAAGAAAGTCCTCGTATGGCCCGATCTCCCCGGCTCTTGCATGATCCTTCTCCATGTGGAAGAGGCCCCGCTCGGCGCGGATCGCCAGGGCTTTCAGATAGCGGGCGACATGGCCCAGCCGCTCCGCATCGTACCGAAGGAGAAAATCCGGGGGTGTCAGAATATCCATTTCCCCTTTCAGGGATGCGAGAAAATGCAGCGCCGGCCGGTTGAAGCGGTTGGACGCCTCGAAGGACCGAAGGGTTACCGCGGCCTCGTGGCAGGCCTTCAGGAACGGCTTGATTTCCAGGAGGAGGTCGCGGCCTCGCGGCAGGATCCGTGACGCGGCTGTCTCCGCGTGATCATGAAAGGCCTCAGCCGTCCGCACGGAAACGGCGAAGAGATCCCGGCAGGCCTTCTCGAAAAGCCGGCTTTCGAATGCCTTCTGGCCGCCGAGCACGCCCGCCCAGACTTTCATGTCCCCGGAAAGGGCCAGCGTCCTGCGGAGATGCTTCAGCTCCGGCTGGAAACGAAGCGCGTACAGCGCCGTGACACCGTTCAGGTGCGCCTCCGCCGCCTCCCACCGCTCCGCGAAGAGGCGGATGTTGACGCGCTCCCCGGCCGCCTCGAGCCCGGGGTAGGCAAAGCCCCGAATCGCTCCGCGGCATTCCAGGGCGACCTCCTCCGGAAGCTCGCCGAAGTCCCATTGCGTCACCCCATCCTTTTCCCAGACTTTCCTGGCGCGGCCGAAGGCGGCGGATTCGTCGGCTTCCGATGCGCTTTCCCGGAACTTCCCCAGATCGCGGCCCGATGCCACCTCCTTTCCCCCGGCATCCACGATCGCGTAGCGCATCCGCAGGTGGTCCGGCAGCCGGTCCACCGCCCAGGCGGCGGCGGGGATGTCAACGCCGAAGCGCTCGTGGATGAACTTTGACAGCACCGACAGCAGGGGACCGTCACCGGGTTGAAGCTCCGACTGGATGATCCCCGCGGTCTCCGCAAGGGGGTGCAGCCTTTTCCGCAACTGCTTGGGAAGACCCCGGAGCAGGGCGTCGACCTTTTCCCGGAAGAGGCCCGGGACCGACCAGTCCGCCGCTCCGTCGGGCACCTTCGAGACCAGGTGGACGGGGACGGCCAGGGTGACGCCGTCTTCGGGATGGCCGGGTTCGAAGCGGTAGGAGAACCGGAAACGGAGCCTGCCGGAGGCCAGCTCGTCGGGGTAGCGGGCAAGCGCCTCCTCGTCGGGCCGGTCGCGCAGGACGTCCTCCTCCTTCATGCGGAGGAACCGGTCGCCGCCTCGCTCGCGGATCCGCCTTTGAAGCGTCCGGACATCGAAGACGCCCGGCAGGCGGTCCTCGTAGAACCGGGCGATCTGCTCCTCTTCGGCAAGGAGGTCGCGGCGCCGGACCTTGTCCTCCATGGCCGCGATGCGCTCCATCAGCTTCCGGTTATGTGCGAGGAAGGGCAATTCCTGCCTCACGTTCCCCTCGACGAGGGCGCTGCGGATGAAGATGCGTGCAGATTCGTCCGGATCGATGCGCCCGTAGGAAACCGGGCGGCCCGGGACGATCACCAGGCCGAAGAGGCTCACCTGCTCCAGGGCGACGACTTCCCCGCGGTTTTTTCCCCAGTGCGGTTCGCTATAGGTTGACCGGCACAGCCCGCCCCCGATCTCCTCCAGCCAGGCGGGTTCGATGACGGCCACGGTCCTGGCAAAGAGGCGGGACGTTTCGACGATTTCTGCGGCGACGATCCATTTCCCGCCCCGGTTGTACAGCCCGGAACCGGGAAAGATCATCACCTCGCGGCCTTTCGTGGCCGTGTAGACGTTCTTTTCCTTTCTGATAGCGATGCCGGACAGGTAGCCGCTCAGGATCGCTTTGTGAATGCCCGCGTTCCGGGCTTCCGTTTCGGCGGGGGTCTGCTTCGCCGGCTTTCCGCTTCCTCCCTGTTCCTCCAGGATCCTGCGGAGCTGATCGTGGACATCGCGCCACTCCCGCATTCTCCGGTAGGAGAGGAAATGCTCCCGGCAGAATTTCCGCATCTGGTTCTGCGTTCTCAGCGCTTCGCGCCGCTCCCGGTAATGGTTCCAGATCCGCAGGAGGGTGATGAAGTCCGAGGTGGGGTCCCGGAAAGGCGCGTGCATCCGGTCCGCCTGCTGTTCCTGCTCCATCGGCCGCTCGCGGGGGTCCTGGATGCTCAGTGCCGACGCGATGATCAGCACGTCCTCCAGGCAGCCCTGCTGCTCGGCTTCGAAGACGATCCGGGCGATGCGGGGGTCGATGGGGAGCCTCGCCATGCGCCGGCCGCGGTCGGTGAGCCGGATGGATCCGGCGCCGTCTTCGCTGTCCGCGTTTCCGGATTTTTCGACGGCCCCGAGCTCCAGGAGGAGGTCCACCCCGTCCCGGATCGCCCTTGGCCCGGGCGGGTCGATGAAGGGGAAGGCGGCAATGTCGCCGAGGTTCAGGGACAGCATTCGCAGGATGACCTCGGCCAGGTTGGCCCGAAGGATCTCCGGAGCCGTGAAGAGGGGCCGGTTCGCGTAGTCCTCCTCGTCGTAAAGGCGGATGCAGATGCCGTCCCGGACCCGCCCGCAGCGCCCCTTCCGCTGATCCGCGCTGCTTCGCGACACGCGCCGAATGGGGAGGCTCGTGGTCCGGGTGCGGGGATTGTACTGGGAGATGCGCGCCATGCCCGTGTCGATGACATAGCGAATCCCCGGGATCGTGATGGAGGTTTCCGCCACGTTGGTGGCCACGATGATTTTCTGCGACACCGCGGGCAGGAAGACGCGGCGCTGCTCCTGCCAGGAGAGCCGCGCGAACATGGGAAGAATGACGCAATCTACGTAGTTTCTGCCCTCCAGGAAGTCACAGGTTTCCCGGATGTCCTGTTCCGTCGGCATGAAGATCAGGATGTCGCCCCGTTTTCGCGCCTTCTTCAGCTCGTCGACGGCCCGGACGGCCGCGTCGATATAGGTGACGTTTCCCTTCTCCTCCTCCTCCGGGTCCAGCGGGGCGTAGCGGACCTCCACGGGGTAGGTCCGCCCGGAGACCTCGATGACCGGTGCCCCGTCGAACGCACGGGAGAATTTTTCCGTGTCGATGGTGGCGGAGGTGATGATCACCTTCAGGTCACGCCTGGTCTGGGTCAGCTTCTTCAGAATGCCCAGGACGAAATCGATGTTGAGGCTCCGCTCATGAGCCTCGTCCACGATCAGGGTATCGTAAGCCCGCAGCCGCGGGTTGGCCTGGGCTTCCATCAGCAGGATGCCGTCGGTCATCAGCTTGATCAGCGGGCGCGGGCCGCTCCGGTCCTCGAAGCGGATCTTGTATCCCACCGACCGGCCCACCGCTTCGCCCATCTCCTCGGCGATCCGCTGGGCGACGGTCACGGCGGCGACGCGCCGGGGCTGGGTGCAGCCGATGATGCCGCGGATCCCCCTGCCGGCCTCCAGGCACATCTTCGGGATTTGCGTCGTTTTTCCGGATCCGGTTTCGCCGGTGATGACGACGACCCGGTGGCGGCGGATCGCTTGAACGATATCCTCCCTTCTGGAGGAGATCGGCAGGGACTCCGGATAGTCGATCCGGGGAAGCGCTTTGTTTTCTTTCCTGTGCCGGTTCAATTCGAAATCCTCGGTGAAGTGGCGGGTTCGCGGGGCAATCAAATTACAGGGGCTGGGCAAAGTCAAGGCAAATGAGCGTTGCCGCGCCGGATTCCCGTTGCAAACCCGGCCGGGACTGTGGTAGCTGTTACGGAAAAGAACGGCCGCGCGCAGTCCGTCTTTCGAAGCACGCGCATTTCGAGGAGTTCGCCGATGCCGCTGGTCACCTTCTATTTCCAACTCCATCAGCCCTTCCGCCTTCACCCCGACCGGGACAAGTTCCTTTGGGACCCGGTCAACCAGGAGGTGTTCGTCAAGGTTGCCGGGAAGTGCTACCTGCCGGCGACCCGCATGTTCACGGAACTCATCGCGAAGCACCCGGAATTCAAGATCACCCTGAGCATGTCCGGGACGCTGCTGGAGCAGGCCGAGCGCTATCAGCCCGAGGTGATCCGCGCCCTTCGGGACCTGCTGGATGCCGGCCGGGAGCGCCGGCAGGTCGAGTACCTGGACGAGACCTATTACCATTCCCTGACCAGCCTGTTCGATGATCCCCATAAGCAGGAGTTCCGCGACCAGGTCTCCATGCACCGCGAAAAAATCAGGACGCTCTTCGGCGTCTTTCCGACCTCTTTCCGGAACACCGAGCTCATGTACAACAATCATATTGCCGACGTCGTCGCCGACATGGGCTACCTTTCCATCCTCTGCGAGAAGCGGGAGGACATGTTCACCCAGGCAGACACTCCCATCTCGCCGAATGCGGTGTTCCGGGCGAAGGACAGCCGGCTCATCGTCATTCCCCGCAACCGGGAGCTCAGCGACGACGTGGCCTTCCGCTTTCCCCACCAGCCCATCACCCCGGAGCGATATGCCGACTATATCGCCGGGATCGACGGCGAGGCCGTCCTGCTGGGATACGACTACGAGCACATCGGCGAGCACATCTGGGAGGACAAGGGCATCTTCGATTTCTGGCGGGGGCTTCCCGAGGCGCTGGCGCGGCACGAGAATATCGTCCTGGCCAATCCCACTGAGGTTGCCCAGCGCTTTCGCGACGTGGAATGCCCGACGCTCGACATTCACGGACTGTCCACGTCGTCCTGGGCCGACGCCGGCCGGGACACCTTCGGCTGGCTGGGCACGCTGACCCAATACGAGCTGTTTCAGGACATTCAGAAGATGGAGGGCGAGGCGCGCCGGGCTGGCGGGGAGCTGCTCACCAAGTGGCGGCGCCTGACCACGTCGGATCACGTCTACTTCATTCACGAGCGGATCGGCGAGGACCATGCCGTCCACTCCTATTTCAACCCCTACGGCGGCTCCATCGCCCAACCCGCCCACATCCTGACGCGCAAGATCGACTACCTGGACGTGGCGATCAAGCGGTTCGAGGTGATCCGGAAATCGGAGCGAACGGCCGTCCTGATGATCACGCCGGAGACCGGCCGCCTGCCGGAGGACATGGGGGGCCTGGCCAAGTACATCTCCGGGAAGAGCGGCGGCCAGGGCGAGGTGGTGTCCGCGCTTTGCGAGGGGCTGATGGAGCGGGGCATCGACGTTCACCTGGTCACACTGAACCTGAAGAAGCGCTTTCAGCGGGAGTCCGACCTTGATGAGTGGGGGTGGCGCGCCGTGCGCTACAAGATCGACTCCGACAAGATCCACTTGGTCAGTTCGGCCGTCTTTGCCGAAAACCTGAGCGCCTATTCCGGGGACCCCATTGCCACGGCGGCCGAGTTTCAGCGGGAAATCGTCAACAACGTCATCAAGAACGTCCGGGCGAAGCACGAGGGCAGGCTGATCGTCCACAGCCACGACTGGATGGCGGGCGGGGCGATCACCGCCTACGCCAACGCCACGGACCTGCCCGTCCTGCACACGGTCCACAACGTCTTCACGGCCGATCTGCCGCTGGATCTGCTTGCCGGGGTCAATCTCCGCGGTTTCGAGAACAACCTCTACTATTCCGAATCCTACGGGAAAAAATGCATCGACTGCCAGGCCACGGCGATCAAGAACGCCACGGTGATCAACTTCGTCGGTGAGCGCTTTCTCCGGGAAGTCGTGGACGATTACTTCCTGGACCAGCCCCTCGTCCCGCCGAGCGTGCGGAACGAGGTCAAGGCCAAGTACTACCACGGATCGGCGCAGGCGATCATCAATGCCCCCGCCTCCAGCATGTACCCGGAAAACTGCGAGCACCTGGTCCGAAAATACGGTCCGGACGATCCTGTCCTCGAGGCGAAGCGGGAGAATCTCGTGGAATTCCAGAAACGGACGGGACTCACGGTGGACCCCTACGCGATCCTGTTCTTCTGGCCGTCCCGGCTGGACCCGTTCCAGAAAGGGGTCACGTTGCTGGAGGCGGTCATCGGGCATTTCGTCAATGTCTACAGCCATGCCCAGATCGCCGTCGTCGCCGATGGCGTCGGCAGCGACCGAACCCATTTGGACATCCTGGGCCGCATCGCTTGGGGCTCGGGCGGCCGGATCGCCTGCCATCCCTTCAACGAAGGCCTGGCGATGCTGGGATACGCGGCGGCCAGCGACGTTTTCGGGGCGTCCCTCTACGAGCCCTGCGGGCAGATCGACCAGGTGGGGAACCTTTTCGGGGCCACCGCCACGAACCGCGACACGGGCGGCTATCACGACAAGATCCGGGAGCTGAGGCTCAAAATGGACGGTGCGCCGCAGAACGAGGGGAACGGCTTCCTGTTCCGGGACTACGACGCCGGCGGCCTCTGGTACGCCCTGGAAAAGAGCCTCGCCTTTCACCAGAAGCCGGACGAAATCCGGGAGGCGCAGATGAAGCGCATCATGAAGGAGTCCAGGCAGCGCTACGACCTGGGCAGCATGATCGCCGCTTACATCCGCATCTATGAAAGGATCAACGGCGGCAAGCCGCTTTCCTGATCCTCTCGGAAGCCGAAGGGATCCCCTATTTTCTCCAGCCCAGGTCGATCACCATGTCTCGCGGGGCCTCCAGGTTGATCACGGTCGTGATGGATTTCTTCTGCCCGGGCGGCACGTCGAGGACCCAGGTCCAGGCGGCGGCGCTCTGCTCCGCCGGTTCCGGTTCGTTTTTCACGGTCAGGCGGATCCGCTCATCCCGGCTCTGCGGCAGGGGTTCCTCCACGCGGACCCGGACGGCAGTGTCGCGCCGGTTCTCGACATCCGTCCGCCACTCCCAGCGGTAGGTCTGACGGTCCGCGAGAAACCTCTTCTCGCCGGACTGCCGGGACAGCAGTTCGACCTTCGCCGAAACCAGCGGGTCATCCCCGAAGAACAGGCTGCCTTCACGTCCCGCCAGCGAAAAGCTCCGCTTTCCGAGGATCGCGCCGTCCATCATGTAAATGGCCTGTCCCGGCGGGATCTCCAGGACCTCCGGAAAACGGACGGCGGCCCGGACGAAGGCATGGCCGCTCAGGCCCGGCCGGACGAGATGGGCGAAGTCGGACGTCCAGATCTCGTCCTTGACCCGGACACGCTGGCGGACGCCCGCGGGCAGCGTGACCTTGCCCAGGCGCCAGAGGGAATAGGTGCTCTGCCTGTCTTCCTGCGGCGGAGCGGGGGCGGCATCTTCGGCGGCTTCATCCTTCTCGGCAACAGCCGCGAGGGCTTTCGAGCGGGACCGTTTGCCGGCAACTTTCTTCACGGCGACCACCTCTCGCGGTTTGATCACCCAGGGGGGAAGGTCGGGCGGGGCAATGGCCTGCGAGGGTTGAAGCGTGGCGAGGTTCAGGACGACCTGGCCCCAGTCCTGCCCGGAGCTCTGCCAGATTTCCGCCTCCCAGGTGAAAAGGATTCGCGCGTCCCGCGGTCTCGCCTCCAAGCGGTATTGGGGGGTCCAGCCGCAGCCGGAAAGAGAATAGCTGTACTCCGCGGAAACCTCTCCTGCCGGCGGTGCGCCCGAAAGCAGCAGCGTGACCTCCCAGGCGTTGTCCTTTCGGCCGACGCGCCGATTCAGTTCGTCCTGTAGCTCTGTCAGCTTCCTGTCCAGCTTTTCCAGTTCCGGTTCACGGGCCATTTTGTCCTGGTGCGCCTTCTTGACGTTCCGGCCGATGGCCGCGGCGAGATTGCCCGCGTCGGCAAGTGTCTTGGCCCGGGCCTTGGTCTGGAGCTGCCAGAACTGGATCTGCGTATCGAGTGCCTTGATGGTCGCCTGTACGGCATTCCGCTCGGTCTTCACCGCCTCGATCCGCTTGCGGAGCCCGAGGATCTTCTCGTCGTCCGGCCGGACGATCTGCCGCCAGGCCTGGTCCACGATCCGGGTCTTGCCGGCCTCATTCAGCCGGGTGACGAGCGAGGCGGGGTCGGCCTGGGCGGGAAGCGTGAAGGTCGCCTTTTTCAGGCTCCCCTCGGTGACGGCTTTCAGCCTTGCGGTTTCCAGGACCTGGGCCGACGCGGGAAAGAGCGTCACTTCCCGTGGAGCGGCCAGGCCTGGGATGGGCGCAAGCAGGGACCCAAACAACAGGCAGATCAGGCAAGCGGTTGGAATGCGGTGCTTCATCGGTTTCCTCCTGTTTCGAATTATGTCTATAAAAAACATCATCCTTTTGCAACGGCCGCGGCGATCTTTCGGACGCGCTCCATGATCTCTTCCAGGTCGGCGTGAAGCAGCCTTCGGTCCTTCATGACCAACCTGCCGCCGATGATGCCGGCTGTCACGTCGGCGCCAGAGGCGGCATATACGAGGTGGGAATAGAGATGGTAGACCGGCGTCAGGTGCGGCATGTCCATTCGCACGCAGATCAGGTCTGCGCATTTCCCGGTTTCGATGGAGCCGATCCGGTCCTCCATGCCCAAGACGCGGGCGCCGTCGATGGTCGCCATCTTCAGGGCTGTCCGCGCATCCAGGACCGTCGGATCCATGGAGGTGACCTTGTGAAGCTTCGCCGCCGTTCCCATCTCGCGGAAAAGGTCCAGATCGTTGTTGCTGGCGCAGCCGTCGGTGCCCAGCCCTACCGTGATCCCTCTGCGGAGCATCGCCGGCACGGGCGCCACGCCCGAGGCCAGCTTCATGTTGCTCTCCGGGTTGTGAGACACCTTCGCGCCGGAATCGCGCAGCATGTCGAGCTCCTCCTCGTCCAGCCATACGGCATGCACGGCGACCGTCCGCTCGTCCAGGACGCCCAGGTTCCGCAGGTGGCGGACCGGCGTTGTTCCGTAGCGCTCCTGAATGATTTTTATCTCTTCCCGTGTTTCCGCCACGTGGGACAGGTAGAGGACCTCACGTTCGCGGGCCGTCCGTTTCAGGTCCGTCAGCGTCTGCGGAAGGCAGGTGAAGGGGGTGTGGCAGAAGAGGGCAGGTGAGATCAGCGGCGAGCGGTCTTTCCACTTGTCGATGAAGGCCTCCGCGATCTGCAGGTTCCGGGTCGGGTCCGGCTGGTCCGGCGTCGGAAAGTCGATGAAGCCCTGGGCGACGACGCCCCGCATGCCCATGTCGAGCGAGGCCTGAGCGATCGCGGATTCGTAGAAATAGGCGTCGCAGAAGGTGGTGGTCCCGGTCAGGATCATCTCGGCCATGGCCAGGCGGGACGCGTCATAGACCATGCCGCGGTTCACGTGCTTCGCCTCGGCGGGGAAGATGCGTCCGTGCAGCCATTCGAGGAGCGGCAGGTCGTCCGCGTAGCCCCGAAAGGAGACCATGGGCAGATGGGTGTGGGTGTTGACGAGGCCGGGCAGGATGACGCAGCCCGAGGCGTCGAGCCTTTCCCGGGCGACATAACCGTCGGCGGCAGGCGATCCTTTTTCCACCAGCGCGATCCGATCGTCCCGAATGCCGATGACCGGGTTTTCGATGACCTCCATTTCCGCGGACAGGGTCAGTGCCGTCCCGCCGGTGATCAGGATGTCGAAGGGATCGCTCATTTCCATAGGGGTTTGCGGGCCGGGGAATGCCGCAGAAGCCGGTTTTGAATAGGCCGTTCGCGGCAAGCCTCAGGCCGGCATGCCGAGGCTCTTTCGGACCCGAAGGGCGATGTCGCGGACGCGGGCCATCGCCTCTTCCTCGTCGATGGTCAACAGCCGCCTGTTTTCCATCACCGGCCGCCCGTTGATGAAGACGGTGTCCACGTCGCTGCCGTTCGCCGCGTAGACCAGGTGGGAATAGGGGCTGTAAAGCGGCGTCAGATGCGGCTTGTCGAAGCCGAGGAGGATCAAGTCGGCCTTCATGCCGGGCTTCAGGCAGCCCGCCAGATTCCCCATGCCCAGCGCTTTCGCGCCTTCGCGGGTGGCCATTTTCAGGACCGTCTCGGCGTTCATGACCGTGGGGTCCAGCCGGTGGACCTTGTGGAGCTTGGCCGCCGTGTCCATCTCCTGGAACAGGTCCAGGTTGTTGTTGCTGGCGCAGCCGTCCGTCCCGAGGCCCACCGTCAGGCCGTGCGCGAGCATGTCCGGGACCGGTGCGACGCCGGAGGCCAGCTTCATGTTGCTCTCCGGGTTGTGGATCACGCTGCATCCCTGGCCGGCCAGGGTCTTCATGTCTTCCTCGTCGAGGCAGACGCCGTGAAAGGCGATGAAGCGCTCGTCCAGGTAGCCGATCTCCCTCAGGAAGGGCACGGCCCCACGTCCGTATTTCTCCTGAATCTGGGCCTTCTCCGGCAGGTTCTCCAGCAGGTGCATGCCGACGGGCGCTCCGTAGCGGTCGGCCAGTCTCTTGGCGGCCTTCAGGAGGCCGGGGGAGCAGGTGTAGAGGGCGTGTGGCTCCACGAAGATGTTGACAAGCGGATCGCCGGCCCATTTGCGAAGCAACCGCTCCGTATAGGCCAGCCCTTCCGCCGGGGTCTGAAAATTCGGTGAAGGGAAATCGAAGAGGACCTCGCCCAGCAGGCAACGCATCCCCGCCTCGCGGGCGGCCCGGGCCGTCTCGTCCTCGAAGATGTACATGTCGCAGAAGGTCGTCGTGCCGGAGCGGATCATCTCGGCGCAGGCCAGCAGGGACCCCCAGTAAGCCAGTTCGGGGTCGACGTTTTTTGCCTCCGCGGGAAAGATGAAGTCGTTCAGCCATTCCATCAGGGCCATGTCGTCGGCGATGCCGCGGAAGCAGGTCATGGCCGTGTGGGTGTGGCCGTTGACGAGGCCCGGCATGACCAGGGAGCCGCGGGCGTCAATCGAACGGCGGCCCCTGAATTCCCGGCCGATGTCGACGGCCGTTCCCACGGCCGCGATATCCGTCCCCGCCACGGCTACCGCCCCGTCATCAATGATCGTATTTTCCTTGTCCAGGACCAGGACCGTCCCGCCGGAAATGATGAAATCCGCCTCTTTCATCCGCGTCCGCGCTCCCCTCCGCAATGTCGGAAATTTTGTATCACAAGGCCGGCGCTCCCTTCAAGGAATATTCCCGCCGGCAGGCCGGCCGGACATCAACCGGAATGTCCTTTACAAGCGACGACGAATGAGAAATAATGACAACAGACATCTCCATCCGAAAGCAGGGGAGACGGGACATGAAGCTGAGCCAGAAGGAATTCGACAGAGCCGTGCGGCGGGCTTTCAAGCGCATCCCGGCGGAGATCCGGGATCACATGGAAAACGTGGTGCTCACCGTCCGCAGGCGGCCGTCACAGGAGATGCTCGACGATTTGGGGATGAGCCGCGACAATCCGCCGCTGGGCCTGTACCAGGGGGCGTCCCTGATGGAGCGTTCCATGTTCGCGCCGCCCATTTACCCCGACACGATCTTCATCTTTCAGGAGCCACTTGAAGAAATGTGCACCACCCTCGAGGAACTGGAGCGGGAAATCGAGATCACCGTCGTGCACGAGGTGGCTCATTTCCTCGGCATGAGCGAAGAGCATCTGGTGGAACTGGGCTACGGGTGAGCGGGATTAGACCTTGACACACTTCAGGGAAAATAATAATCAAAAACGGCTTTCAAAAACGCGCCTGGGTGGCGGAATTGGTAGACGCAAGGGACTTAAAATCCCTCGGTCCTCGCGGCTATGCGGGTTCGATTCCCGCCCCAGGCACCAGTAAAATCAGGGGTTCGCGGATTTCGATTCTGTGAGCCCTTTTGTTTTCTGGCTTCCCGGCCTGTTCGCCTCCAGACCTCTTATCAGTGTTAGCTTTCCGAGGCCTCTGGTTTCAGGATTTACCCCCAAAGAGGGTGAAGTGTAACTAAAATGTAACTGTGCCGCCTGATTTTCGCTGAAAATCTGACGCTTTCGGGCCGCTTCCTTCAGGTCCTCCTGCGACACAATGTTGTAGCGGTCAAAAACGCATCGCGTCTTGTGCCCGGAGATTGTCATGGCCACTCTTTCAGGCACACCGGCCCGCACCATGTTACGGATTGCACTTCTGCGCAAGTCGTGAAAGAGCAATCCCGGCTTCTCGATGGAGGTGCAGGCTTTGTCCCAGGACTTACGGAAATCGTATAGTCTGTTTCCGTTCAGATGAAAGACAAGGGGACAGTCCGTTCTTCGCTTCTCATGGAGTGCATTCAACGTATTCAAAAGCTCTGGCTCCATGTAGAATGTCCGCCCCTCATTGTTCTTCGTCTCTCCCGGCTCCAGACGGACAATGCCTTCGCGCAGGTCAACCTGATGCCATTTCAGGCCCAGGATTTCCCCCTTGCGCCAGCCTGAAAAATAGCCGAACGCCAAAACAGGCTTGAGGTGTTCGGGTAGCGCCTGGTACAGAGCCCGATAGTGCTTATGCTCGATGAAACCTTTTCGCACATTGTTTTCCTTGAGCATGGGGATGTAGGGGACATGAGCAACCTTTGGCGGCGTGCACCGCAAACCGAGATTGAAGGCCCGCTTGATGGCCGACAGTTCCCTGTTCACCGTTGCTTTGGAAACGTGTTCCAAGCGCTTCTCAATATACCGCTTGATAGCGGTTGTCGTTATCTCCGGCGCTCTCATGCCCCGAAACTCTTTCAGCAGAAATTTTTTGCAGCGCTCCGCCCTTGGCACCGTGCGCTTTCCGTTTATCTGGTAGTCAGCCAGATAATCTTCCATCAACTCTTCAAACGTGGTGCGGTCGAAGCAGACGCCGGGCATTTTCCCCTCGGATATTTCACCCTCACGTAACTTCAGTATACGCTTTGCCACTTCCATCTTGTCGCTGTTGGTGGACTCGGCAAACTGCTTGCCGTGCCTGTAGTATTTTATCCAATAGTGTTTTGAATTTTTTCGCCTGTAGATGCATCCCATTTCATCTCACCTTCCTTTCCGGGAGGGCTCGCGCTTGACCCATCGCAGGTCATAGCCGAGGTAGTCGGCCACCTTCTCAACCTTGTCGAGAGCAAGGTTCTGTTTCCCGTTCAGGAACCTCGAAACTTGCCCCTTGTCGAGCCCAAGGTCTTTGCATAACCGGTAGGCCGATACCCCCTCCCTCTTGAGAATGTCTTTCAGGCGATTTCCCATCATGGGCCTCCAATAACACATAGTTG
>JAXDBM010000008.1:0-24224 GCA_034678725.1 Syntrophales bacterium
ACACCAAACCCCCTGATGTCTGAATCCCACAAAAACCGTTGTCCCTTTTCTGGAAGGATGCTATTTTCAACGCAAGATTTTGTCAGTTTCATATGATCCCCCGTTTCTATCTGTAAGCAACTTGTAAGCAGATTATTTCAAACAACGTCGTAGAACGTAGGGATTAATAAAGCGGGAATAAATTGAAATGTCAAGTAATATTTTGCTTACTCAAACAGCATCGAAGACGCTCAAAGCCCAAAAAAGGGGACTTAAAATCCCTCGGTCCTCGTGGCTATGCGGGTTCGATTCCCGCCCCAGGCACCAAATAGAATCAAATGGTTGCAGCTTTCATGGTTGCAACCTCATTTTCTTTCACAAAAACCACGCAAGCATCGCGTAAAGGCAAAGGAGTCCTGATATGGATTTTGAGACAATTTTAAGAAACAGACGTTCAATCAGGGACTTTCAGGAGAGGGAAGTTCCCCTGTCCGTCCTGAATGAGATCATTCAGGATACATGCTTTGCCCCAACAGCCGGCAACGGTCAGCCATGCCGGTTCGTCATTATCCGGGACCGTCCGTGCATGCAAAGACTCTCCGATGAAAGCAAGAAAAATCTGCTTGCCGATCTGACGCAGAATCCTGCTTCAACACTGAAGAAATATGAAGCCACACTGAGGGATGACCATTTCAACGTTTTTTATAACGCACCCTGTCTGGTTTATATTGTCGGTCCGAAAGACATTCGGTCTCTCGATGTGGATCTCGCACTGACGGTTTCCTATTTCATGTTCTCGGCAACATCAAGAGGGCTTGGAACCTGCTGGGTTGCATTGGGGTCACAAATTAGGGACCGCAAAACATTGGATGAAATTGGCGTCCCCGCAGATTGCCGGATCGTGGCGCCCATAATTGTTGGTTACCCGACCAGTATCCCGGATGCCTCTGAAAGACATGCACCGCATATCCTGAAGGTCATATAGCGAGGATTACATGAACAAATCCGATCTGATCACCGCACTGTCTGCAAAAGAAGGCCTCACGGAAGCATACGCATCGATGGTCATCGACCATGTGTTTGATGGTTTCACCGCGGCCCTGAAAAACGGCGGCAGGGTTGAAATCCGGGGATTCGGGGTTTTCTCCGTCCGGGAGTATGACGGTTACAAGGGCAGAAACCCGAAAACCGGTGAAGCCGTGGATGTGAAGCCGAAGAAGGGTGCGTTCTTCAAGGTGGGCAAGGAATTGAAGAAAAGCGTGGATGGCGGACACCCTGTGTCAACCAAGCAGAACAGCGTGCCATAGGGAGGGAAGAGAAAAGGGGGAATAATCGGATGAAACGTTTCTTCATGCTTTTTGCAGCCTGCGTGCTGATATCCGCCTGTGCGACGACTGATCTAAATCGGCTGATTGGGAAGAAAATAGATATTGCTGTCGATGAGATGGGTGACCCATCCGCCGACTTCACTGCCCCGAATGGCAACAAGGTCTTTGTTTGGGAACAAAGGCAGCGTGCGGCAAGGCCATTTATGTATTCCACTCCCATCCCGGACGGCACCCATGTGTTGGGAGACAATACCGGAACATACTGGTGCAAAAAGTATCTTGAAGTGGATGCATCGGAGATCATCATCCGGTGGGGCTCCGCGGGGAACAATTGCTTTTGATGTGAATACCGGGGGCATGCATAAAAGCAGTCCTTCAAAGAATCCGACAGACCACAAAAAAGCGCCCATCAACGCCGGATTGGCGAGAACGGGCGCCTGTCACGAATTTTCCCGGGCAGCGATCTTGCGTTCCCCTCCGATCCGCTCAAGCGAACGGCTGCTTCACACCGCGCTTGAGCACGCGGGGCGCCACGAGGGGCAGCACCTTCTCCACCTTGAAATAGACGGCGTACTTGGATTCCTGGCTGTACTTGGTCGTGAAGATGGGGTAGCGCTTCCTGCGGATCTCATGGACGTCGTCCATGTCCATCGACTCCTTGATTTTCGTCAGGTGGAGCCGAACGCCGTCGTACTTTTCCCCATACTCAAGGAAGAAATAAGCCGCGTGCGGATTGGACTGCAGGTTCTTGTGCGTCAGGTTGCCCGTCATGACGAAGGCCACCGTCTCTTCATCGACCACGAAGGGCTTCGAGATCGCCGATGTGTTGACCCTTCCCTCGGCATCGGCCGTGGACAGGATGCTGATCCCCTTCACCTTGTCAAAGTAATTCGATAACTTCATTCGCAATTCCTCCCACATTGTTTATGCAGCGGGCGCTTTCGCCCTTTTTTGTCCCTTGTTCAACCATCGGTTTTTCAGTCAACGCTTTGAGGTCGGATCGAGCGATCCGTGTGAAGCCAAGGCGCGCAGCATAGTAGGCAAGAGGGGGGTACGGTGTCAATCCATTTTTCCTCACCCCGGGGCTGCCATCGGACGAAGGTCACGGCGGCCAGACGATCAGGAGCATGGGGATCGCCATGGCGATGTAAATTATCGGTGCTATAGAGCCAATATGTAATCGCCGTAACGAGGCCATAACCAGGATCTCGAGCGGCAGGCCCAGTCGCCAGTAAAACAGCGATTCCGATGGCCGGGACTTCAGCCGGCGTCGAATCAGATCAGATACTTCTGCAAAGTTGTGAACGTGTAGAAATCCGGGTCGACCAGGCTTGCCCCCATGCGGACTTCATCATCCGCCTCAATCGCCCGCTTTAGGTTGCATCTCAAATTGATCGGCCAGGGACAATCCTCGAGGGTGAAAATGATCCGGACCTCCCTGCTGCCTCCGTCGTTCTCAAATTCAATCTTTGTTCCCTTCGGGACGGATATCTGAACCCCGCCGAAGGAGATGTCGAGGATGCTGCAATTTTCAAAATTCTTCCGCTGCCAGCGCGGGTCGCCGATGAAGGCCGGAATGCGGACCTTCTTCCGCTCCAGACAGCGGCGGCTCTGATGGAGACCCCGGCACTCCCTGTTGTCCTTGAGATAATGTTGGACGATGGATTCAACAACCGTCGAGACACTCTGGCCGCCCTCCCGAGCGACCTTTTCCAGAGCCTTTACTGTTTCTGAATCGGTTTGAAAGCAGATTGTGCTGTCGTTCGCCATGTAGCTTACCCCCGGGATGATATGAACAAATTACGATCGAAAAAAATGCATCCACGGTCAGGAACAGACCGAAAAAAAATTGGTAATACGCGACTTGCGTTTTAATAAGCACAAACAGTGCCAATCGGGCAGGTTGTTGAAATCATGATCTTTACCAGCTTTACCGGCATGTGAACGAAAAGCAAATGTAAAGAATTCCGACACTTGGAAAATGGCAATTCAAGCCTGGATTCGGGGTTGTAGAAGGGTTCAATGCAGTTACGGCAACCGGATCACAGAATGGTTCTTTAAAGAATCCGAATGGTTGTCATGCATAATGCGGATGTTAACATTTATAATACAATAAAATTCATGATTTAGGGTATTTCCAGAGTTGTAAAGAATTCCGACAGTGCCCGCCTGAAAGGGGTAGGAGCCCGGACCACACCATCTTCAAGATTCATTCAGGGGTTGAGTCTTTTGTCTTTATCGTGTACGTCTAAATCCGCCATCGAATCAAAACATGTTGTGAACGCCGTTTATGTCTTCGCCGGTGGGAAAGACTCTGTCGCGGGGCCTACCGGAGCCTTGGTTCCGATGGCCGAAGACGGACGAGGGGTGATGAAACCGGATGTGGCCCCTCCGTGTTTTGATCCAAAGTGCGGGTATTGGTTCACGAAATAAAAAAAGTCTTTTATGAAATGGAGGCTTGCGCTATGCGTATCAGACTGATTTCCATGACATGCGCTCTGTTGTCGATGATTTTGTTGATGCCCCTTGCGGCAAGTGCTGAGGCCTGGGTGCTGTGGTCGAAAAATGAACTGCTCTCTTTTGACAAGGGCGGTGTGTCGAAGGAAAGCAGAGAATGGGAAATCATCTACGCCTTTCCGAGTTACAAACAGTGTGTGCAGGGACAGGAGCAGACCTGGAAGCAGCGAAAAATCGTGTGGAGCAATCCCGGAGACAAGGCCGTTGAAAAGGTGGACGGCAAAAAGCCGGATTTGCTGATTATCCATTACAAGGGGAGCGCAGACAAATCGGCCGGCGCCAGGCGGACGGATACCCTGATGTGCCTGCCGTCACCCCTGGATCCCAGGGATCCGAAGTAGGGGGGCATCGAATGGGCGCTTTTCCGGAATACGAAAGGTATGACGCGCTGGGCTTGGCGGAACTCGTCAGGAAAAAGGAAGTAACGCCCGAAGAAGTCTGCGAAGCGGCGATCTCCCGCATCGAGAAGATCAACCCCGGGATCAATGCGGTTATCCACACGATGTTCGACATCGGCAGGACTGCCGCCAGGACAAGCCTGCCCGACGGGCCGTTTTCGGGAGCGCCCTTCCTCATCAAGGACCTGCTCACGGCATATGCCGGCGTGCCCATGACCATGGGCTGCAGGGCGTTCCGGGATTTCGTCCCCTCCTTCGACAGCGAGCTTATGAGGCGCTACAGGGCAGCCGGCGTGGTGGTCCTGGGCAAGACCAATACGCCCGAATTCGGGCTCATGGGCATTACCGAACCAGAACTGCACGGGCCGACGCGAAACCCCTGGAATCTCGATTACACGCCGGGCGGCTCCAGCGGGGGTTCGGCCGCGGCCGTGGCAGCCGGTATGGCGCCAATGGCCTCGGGCGGCGACGGCGGCGGCTCCATCCGAATCCCCGCTTCCTACTGCGGGCTCTTCGGGATGAAACCATCCCGGGGACGCACGCCCGCCGGCCCTGAGTTCGGCGAGATCTGGCAGGGCGCCGCGGTGGAGCACGTGATCACGCGGAGCGTCCGCGACAGCGCGGCCATGCTCGATGCCGTGCAGGGAGCGGACGCGGGCGCCCCGTACGTCATCCAGAAGCCGGAACGGCCCTATCTGGAAGAGGTGAAGCGCCCTCCCGGAAAGCTGCGCATCGGCTTCACGCGGAAGACTCCCCTGAACGCCGGGGTCCATCCCGAATGCGCAAAGGCCGTCGAAAACGCGGCAAGGCTGCTCGAGAATCTGGGACATGCGGTGGAGGAGGCGGAGCCGGCCATTGACGGAATCAATCTCGCCCGGAGCTACTTCACCATGTATTACGGGGAGATCGCGGCGGATATCGCGCAGATGGGGAAAATCCTGGGAAGGAAACCGACGCGGGCGGATGTGGAAGGCACGACCTGGCTTCTGAGCATGCTCGGAAAGGCCTTTACCGCGGGCGAGTTCGTGCTGTCCATGCGGCAGTGGAATGCCTTTGCCCGGCAAATGGGATTGTTTCACGAGAAGTACGACATCTACCTCACGCCCACGACCGCTTGCCCGCCGGCGAGGATCGGCGAGCTGAAACCAAAGCCTCTCGAGGAAACAGTCATGAAGATCGTGAACAGCCTGGGGCTTGGCAGGTTGGTGAGATCATCAGGCCTGGCGGAAAAGATCGCAATCGAAAGCCTTGCCCGGACTCCTTTCACCCAGCTTGCAAACCTGACCGGCCAGCCTGCCATGTCGGTACCACTCCACTGGACGGGGGACGGGCTGCCCTGCGGGGTGCAGTTCATCGCCAGCATCGGTGATGAGGCCTCCCTGTTCCGGCTTGCGGGGCAACTGGAACAGGCTCAATCGTGGTTCGACAAGATGCCGAATCTATAGGGTTATTTCTTTATTCGATGACCATCAGAATGTCATCCGCCTCCACTTCATCGTGTTCCTTGACCCGTATTTCCCGGATTGTCCCCGAGGTCGGAGCGAAAATGGGGTTTTCCATCTTCATGGATTCAATCTTGATCACTTCGTCATCTTCATTGATCGCATCGCCGACGGCGACCAGAATCTTCATGATCTTACCGGGTATGGGGGATAAAAATTCAAAACTCACGATCCTTGTCTCCTTCCTCCAAGTGATATTGCGGTCTCAGATGATTCCCATTCCCTTGAGCACCGAGAGCATTACCGCCGCTGCAATCACCGATCCGATCTGCCCACCGGCATTCGCTCCCATCGCGTGCATCAGCAGATAGCTCTTTTTGTTGTATTTCTGACCCTCTTTCATCACGACCCGGGCCGACATCGGGAATGCTGAAATCCCGGCGGCGCCGATGAGGGGGTTGATCCTGCCTTTCGTGAAGACATAGAGGACCTTGCCCAGCAGGACGCCGCAGGCCGTGTCGAGGCAGATTGCCAGAAATCCCAGGGCCAGGATGATCAGCGTCTGGGGCTGCAGGAAAATCCGGCCCTCCATGGTGGCGCCGATGGAAATTCCCAGCAGCAGCGTGACCACGTTTGCGATTTCATTCTGCGAGGCCCTGGTCAGCCGCTCGACGACGCCGGACTCCCGCATGAGATTGCCCAGCATGATCGTTCCCAGAAGCGGCAAACCCATGGGCGCGATGAGGCCGCCGACGATGGTGATGACAAGGGGGAACAGGAGTTTGGTCGTTTTGGAAACGGGTTTTCTGCCCGTCTTCATCACGGTCGCCCTTTCCTTTTCCGTTGTGAGCATCTTCATGATGGGCGGCTGGATGATGGGAACCAGGGACATGTAGGAGTAGGCGGCGACGGAAACGGCCCCCAGCAGATGAGGGGCAAACTTCGAGGTGACGTAAATGGCCGTCGGGCCGTCGCAGGCGCCGATGATGCCGATGGACACGGCCTCCAGCTCCTTGAAACCGAGCGCCAGGGCAATCACGAGGGTGATGAAAATGCCGAACTGGCCGGCAGCCCCGAGCAGGAATGTCACCGGATTTTCCAGAACCGGCCCGAAATCCGTCATTGCCCCGATTCCCACAAAAATCAGAAGGGGGAAGATCTCCGTCATGATGCCGAAGTCATAAATCGTGCGGAGAAAACCGTGGGGCTCCATGAGGCCGGCGAGCGGTATGTTGACCAGAATGCATCCGAATCCGATGGGCACGAGCAGAAGCGGCTCGATATCCTTCCGGATACCGAGATAGAGAAGCCCTCCGCCGACAACCATCATCACGACACTGGGCCATTGGAGATTCAGAAAGCCCGCCACCAGCCCCGAAAAGCCGCTGAGAAAAGATTCGATCATGATCCCGTGACGCTCCTAAGCATTGCCGGCTTTTTTGTCCTTCGCTTCTTCTCGATGGGGAAAGATCTTCTTGAGGATGCTCATAATGACGCTCATCAACCCGAGCGTCAGCAGCGTCCCGCCCATGCCGACAACCAGCATCGTCAGCCCGAAAGTGTATTTGTCCATTGCGACCGGCCTCTACATCACAAATTTATCTTCCCGTGTGGTCCATCTGTCGGCTCGACCCGGAATGGCAGTGTGCCGCACGCACCGGATCGGGACGAATCTTTCCAGGTCAAAAATATCCGTGCCCGGTGCTTTTACCACAAGTTGCGTTTATGTTCTGCCATTTTTTTCATTTCCGAAACATTTTCCGGATGAACGGCCGGGACGTTCTGATGCGCCGGAATGAATAATTTTGCACGATCCCGCCCCGGCATTGTGATAATGGACTTGTCTCGGAAGATGCGGTAGGCTGTTCGCACTGGAGGGTGAGATGAACCCAAACAAGATCGCTTTGTTTTTGATCCCGGCGATTCCCGTCGGACTGATCGGCGGCATCCTGAAAATGTCAGGCCTGGGGTACTGGGACACGTTCGGGTTCGTCTATGCCATGTTCGCCTTCATCTACATTTTCGCCTACACGCAGGGCAGCAACGATCACAGCGTGTTCATCGAGGCAAACAGAAAAAAAACGGATGTTTATGCCACGTGGACCGAAAAGCAGAAGCTCGAGGCGATCCGGGAGGCGCTGCTGCAGGTCAAGCAGCGCCAGGGTTCGGATGGGGAAGTCGCGCCGCTAAATGAAGACAGTCCGGGAAAAGAAGCGGACGGCTGACCCGAATCGGCAACCGGAGCTTCTGATTGGAAGGAACGAATTAGCGACATCCGTCCTCAGTCCTTCTTTTCCGGGATCGGATTCCCCTTTGCGTCCATCTTCAGGGAGGCAATCAGGCACACGGCAACGATATTGAAGGCGATGAAGATGCTGTAGGCCGCGCCGTACGATCCGGTCATGCCGAAGCTCCCGCCCATGATGGGATATCCGATGCAGTTGAGACCGACGACGACCCAGATGTAGCGGGCGATGGTTGGAAACGCCAACCTGCCGAATGTGGCCGCGATCAGGACCGGCTGCGTGGAAACCACACCGCCCATGGAAAAGCCGTAAATAACGACGAAAAGAATGGCTGTGGCCAGGGAGTGCGGAACAAGCAGGAGTCCGAGCCCGGCGGCGTTGAGAGTGATGAGCGTGGCGACGACATTGCGGGCCGGGAATCTGTCGCACAGGCGCGCCCAGAGATATTTCCCCGCCGCCCCCGCCAGGGCGGTCGCCGCCATGAGGTTCATGGCCGTTTTGCCGTCGAAGCCGACATCGCTGAAGCGAGGTTTGAGCTGAAACATGACGCCCAGCACGGAGGCCATGCACAGCCCGTAGGCCAACCCGATCCGCCAGAAGGCCGGACTGCGCACCGCCATGGAGAAGGTCCAGTGCGGCGGAAGGGCGTCTCCCTGAGGTGCGTGGCCGGCCCGGTTCGCCGCAGCCGCATCATCGGCCACGGCCGTCGCCGCATCCCCGTCGGGCAGAAGTCCCATATCCTCCGGCCGCCTCCGCACCACGAGCCACGACAGGGGCGAAACCATTCCGATTGCCGCGGCAATCCACAGGAACGCCGACAGCAGCCCGCCCGCATCGATGATGGCCAATGCCGCCCGGGGCAGGATGAAGCCGGCGAGCGACACCCCGGCGGTGGCGATTCCCAGCGCCGTGCCCCTTTTGCGGACGAACCAGTTGTTGACGGCGGTGGCCGTGACGACCCCACTCATCCCACTGACGCCCAGGAAGAGGATCATGAAGACGGCGTAAAAGAGGAGGATGTCCCTGCAGAACCCCAGCGCGGCAAAGGCCGTGGCGGTCAGGAGGGAGGCCGTTGCCATGAGGATGCGCGGCCCGAAGCGGGCAACGATCGTCCCGAAGAAGAAAACACCGCCGATGTTGACCATGTAGCCCAGCATCGGGGCAATGTTGATCTGGGCCCGCGTCCATCCCCTGGCGGCGCTCAACGGCTCAAGGAAGGCATTGAAGGCATAAAAGACGGTCCCGGAACCGAGGAAGTTCGCGATGCATGCCATCAGGACAATATACCATCCGTAGAACCGTGCTTTACGGACGTCATCGGGGTGGGAGAGGGCAGAGGTCGTGTTTTTCATCCGTTATGTGCCGTACGCATCCGCTCCAGAATATCCTTGAAACATTTTCTTGACTTTTCTATCCGTTCATCGCAAAAAAGGCGGAATGAAGCAAGTGTTGTCAACGGTTTCAAGCTGATCGCGGCGCGTTTCAAACGGTGATGCCATGAAGTGATGGAAGCCCCGATTCTCGAACGGAGAACAGGGGCTTTTCTTTTGAAGGCGAGAAAGGAGCGGACCTGAACGTGAACCTGATCCTGTCCCGTCTGGAGCGCATGTGGACAACGGATTTCGCGCTCACCAGCCTGCTGGTCTTTCTGCTGATCTACATCTTTGTTCTTTATCCGTTGGGGCAGTTCGGCTCCTTCCGACCGGTCACCACCTTTTTTTTCTCGCTGATTCTCGTATCCGGCGCGATGACCGTGTCCGGCAACCGGGTTTTCAGGACGCTGGTCTTTTCCTGGGTCATCCTCACCTTAGCCTTCCTCTGGGTCCGGTATCTGTACCCCCATTGGACGTTCGCCCTGGCAGCCAACGGTCTGGCCCTGTTGTTCCTGGCACTCCTGACCTCTCTGATTTTGATCCAGTCTTTTCGCGAAGGTCCCACCACTTCCCGCAGAATCACAGGGGCCGTTGCCGCCTATCTGCTTCTCGGCATGGTGTGGTCCCTGGCCTATTATATGACGCTGCTCCTCGCACCCGAGGCGTTCATTTTCCCAAAATCCCCTGCATCGGGCGACGGGGAATCCGTCCAGTCGCAGTTATTGTACTTCAGTTTCATCACGTTGACGACGATCGGCTACGGAGACATCATGCCGGTTCATCCCGTGGCGCGGATGCTGGGAATCCTTGAGGGCGTTGCCGGGCAACTGTTTCCCGCCGTTCTGATTGCGCGGCTTGTGGCCCTCCATGTTTACACAGGTCAGAAACAATGAATCACGGGATGCTGGTTCCAAGACAAAAGAATTGAGATGAATGATGAATCGGAGCGGTTTGATTTTGCAGACGCGCAAAGCGAGGTGCGAGTCTGCAACCATAACCTTGGACAGAAGAATGAGGAGGCAAGGAATGTGGATGAGTAAAGGCATGAAACGGGTGAAAGCGCTCTTTTTCGCGATGTTGCTGACCATTTTCTTCGCCGGTGCAAGTGCCGCCCAAGATCCGGGATGGCCCCGCCAGCGCATGGAAAACGGGAACACGCTGATCATCTACCAGCCTCAGGTTGACGACTGGAAGGACTTCAAGGAGCTCAACTGCAGAATGGCGATTTCGCTGACCCCCAAGGGCGGGAAGCCCGCCGTGGGCGTGCTGGTGATGACCGCGGAAACCCGGGTGAACAACGACAGGAACATGGTCTGGATCGGCAACATCAGGATCACGAAGACACATTTTCCTTCTCTGGGTTCCGACAAGGCGGCCCAGATGGACCGGCTGGCGAGGCAGTTTGTGCCGCCGGCCATTGAAATCTCACTGCCGCGGCTGGTGGCGCTGGTCCCCAAGCAAGACGCCGTGCCCGGTGTGCCGCTCAGGAGCGACCCGCCCGCCATTTTCGTCAGCTACAAGCCGGCCATCCTTCTCGATCTGGATGGACCGCCGGTCCGCGCCCCCGTCCGGGACACCGGGCTGGAATATGTCGTCAACACGCACTGGCCGCTGTTTTTCGACACGAGGGGCTCCAGGTTCTATCTGCTTGCCGGCGAGCAATGGCTGACGTCGGAGGCACTGGGGGGTCCATGGTCGGCCACGAAGAAGCTGCCGAAAGACATGGACAAGGCAATCAAGGAACCACAGTGGGCGGATCTGAAGAAATACGTTCCCCCGCCGCGTTTCAAATCCGCCTCTGTGGTCCCAGCGGTTTTTTTGAGCACCACTCCCGCCGAGGTGATTCTCTTCAGCGGAAAGCCGGACTATGCCCAGATCCCGGGGACCCGGCTCCGGTATGCCACGAACACGACCAGCTATCTCTTTCTCGACGCGTCCGCCAACCGGTACTACTATCTGACGGCAGGCCGCTGGTTCAGCGCGGACAGTCTGGGGGGGCCATGGACCTTTGCGAGTCCCAGCCTGCCGACCGACTTTGCCCGTATCCCCCCGTCGAGCCCCGCCGGCCAGGTGCTTGCCTCCGTCCCGGGGACCGAAGAGGCGAAGGATGCCGTGCTTCTGGCGCAGATTCCGACCACGGTGATTGTGGATCCTGCCACGGCTGCGGCGACCGTAAAAGTGATCTACGTCGGAGAGCCCAAGTTTGTCCTCATCGAGGGGACATCTCTCTACTATGCCACCAATACCGCGCAGCGGGTGATCAAGGCGAGTGACCGATACTACCTTTGCCTGCAGGGCATCTGGTTTGTCTCCACGAGCCCGCAGGGACCCTGGCAGACGGCCGGATCGGTTCCCCAGGTGATCTACACCATTCCCCCCGCTTCGCCGGTTTACAACGTCACCTACGTGACCCAGGTCACGACCGCCGATGGGCATATAGAGGCGAGCTACACCGCGGGATACATGGGCGCGTTTGTCATGGGCGTCTCAACGGGAGTCGTCGTCGCCTGCGGCACGGGGTACTACTATCCGCCCTATGTCGCCTATTACCCCGGCTATGCTTATCCGGTTTACTATCCGCCTCCCTACACCTACGGCTACGTGGGGCATTACTATTCGCCGACGGGGGCTTACGGCGTCTATCAGACGGCCTACGGACCCTACGGATCGGCAACGAGATCCGCTTCGTACAATCCCTACACGGGGACGTACGCGCGGACCGCCTCGGTGTCCACGCCCTACGGTACCGCGGCGGCGGGGCGGGCTTACAACCCCTATACCGGGGCTTCCGCCGCCACGAGGCAGGGTTCCAACGCTTATGCCTCCTGGGGCAGTTCCGTGGTGGCCAAGGGGGGCCAGGCCGCGTACACGCAGCACTATACGAACGCTCAAGGGACCCGGGCATCGGTGCAGACGTCAACGGGTGGAAAGGCCGTCGGCGCATCCACCGCGCGTGGCACGACCACAGCCGGGAAGACCGGAAGCGGCGACATCTATGCCGGCCATGACGGCAATATTTACAAACAAACGGACTCCGGCTGGCAGAGATACGACAATGGAGGCTGGAGCGATGCACAGAAGCCGGCCACCGGGGGAACAACGCAGCAGCAAGTCCAGCAGCGGGCGCAGAGCGCGCAACAGCAGGTTCAACAACGAGGCTCGTCCCTCGGGCAGGCTGAGGGCGGCGAGCCGATGCAGGGGCTGCAAAAAGAAGCGCAGAACCGGCAGCGGGGCGAGCAGGCGAGCCAGCGCGCCGGCCAGTATCAGAAGTCCGGCAGTTGGAGTGCATCCGGCAGCGGATTGCGAAGCCGGGGGAGCATGAGCGCGGGCCGCGGGCGGCGTTAGAGAGGAGGGCATCGCATGAAAATTCAATTCAAATCCCTGTCCGTGATCGGACTGGCTGCCCTGCTGTTGGCGAGCGCGGTTTCCGCGGGGGAAACACCCCCATTCAGGATCGCATCGATGCGGGTGCAGCCGGTGGTTGCCGTCAGTTCTCCTGGCAGGACGCTGTCGCTGGAGGTTCGCTGTGAAGGGATTGACGGAGTGTGCTTCAGGAACCCCGTTCGGGTTGCCGGCGCACCGCCGGGCACGGGCATCCAGGTCAAGCCGTTGTCGGAAAAGAGCGCTCGGGTCATTCTTGCTTTTCCCTTCGGCACGCCAAAAGGCCGGTGGCAGTTGGCGGTTCAGGTCGGTTTCCCCGAGCCGCTTCTGGAACAGAAAATTGAAATCGACATCAGGGAGTGACGGTTATGGACAAAGTCAGTGAGAAGCGAAAAAATGCGGTGGGGGCCCGCCTCATTGCGGCCGCGTTTATTTTAATCGCGGCCCTCGCCCTGATGGCATGCGATGATGAGACCGAACAGTACATACCGACGCCCTGTGAACTGAACAATACGGCCGTTGTCAGTTTCAAAAACGGATTTGCCGACAAAACGTTTCATCTTTTCCTGGACGGCGAGCAAATGGCGACACTCGCGCCCGGCGAGGTAAGCGAATATTTCACTGTCTCCGCGGGAACGAAGCACACAGTGGAATCGAGGGACGCGGCCGACGATCTTCCGCTCTGCACAAAGGCGGAATTCAACTTTGCCCTCTGCAGCGCCGGCACGATAGCCTGCCCGGGCGGCGAATGAGCCATCGGCATGACATCCACCCGGTTGGACTGACCAATACCACCGAATGTTCAAGTGAGATGCGGGGAAATATTCGGTGTTGTCTGTCCTGTTTTTTTCTCAAGTCATGGACCTTGTGCCTTTCCGGACCTTTCGGCAATGCATGACACGGTATCACGGCGATCTCAAGGTAAAGAGCTTCTCCTACTTCGGTTAATATCTCTGCATGGCATTCGCGCAACCCACCTACCGGGAAAGTCTGTGGGGCATCGAAACGTGCCTCCGTTCCACGCAGCAGAAGCTGTTCACATGGATATCTGCGGCAGAGTCTCCCGCTCGACCATTGCCGATGCCAACGAACAGAGAGATTGGCGCATTTACGACGATCTCGCTCATGCCCTGATTACCGTAGCCAGAATGATATGCAGCCACATGGTCTATCCCGATCTGGTGCAGTATGAACCGTAGACGGGCCAGACCCAGACGATTTCTTATAGCCTCGGCAACGCCATACTTCTCAACGAGGTCCAGAATCAGCAGCACAGGATCAGCGACCTGGAAGAGAAGCGTCGAGACTCGTGGCGTTAATCAGACAATCAAGACGAGATGATGGAATCTCGCAAAAGCATGAGTTGTAAACCGTACGGAGAAGACATCAAAAACAAAGAGATCAGCAGGCGCACACGGTTCGTTTCCCCACCCGGATATAAGCATTGAATTATTTTTTCAAAAGGTTTAGAAGAAAGGCGTTACAGCAGTTGCACGGCCATTTCTTTTTCCGGGAGATTGAGCCATGAAAAGATATTCCCTTCTGTTTGCGTGCGTCCTCACAATGATCGCTTTGTTGGGCTGTGGAGGCGAAAACGACGCCGACCCGACGTCGCGGATCACCCTCACAGTCAGCCCGGCGGACGGGGTGGAACCGGGGGGGAGCGCCATCATCACGGCGACGGTCGCCCGGCCCGGTGGCACCGCGACGACGACCACCGGCAGTTCGACAACGACGACCGAAGGTACGACGACAACCACCACTGACAAGAAAGGGTGGGGCGAAACGGTCACCTTCCGGCTACTCACGTCAAACGGGGCGAGACTGAGCAAACTCTCCCAGGAAACCGACGGAAACGGGATTGCCACGACAGTTTACACGGCCGGCAACAACTACAGGCAGGATGTCGTGGAGGCCTTAATCGAAAACGGCATCTCCGCTTCCGTCATCATCGTGAAAACGGGAAACATCACCGGGGCGGCGATGACGCTCACGGCCGACCCACCATCTGTAAAGCCCGGCGGCTACAGCGTCGTCATGGCCACCGTCACGTACGGCAGCGACACGAATAAGCCCATGATCGGCGAGACCGTCGAGTTCAGCTTGATCCAGAACAACAGCGGGGCGGGGCTGATCATCAACAGCGCCGTGACGGACGCGACGGGCCAGGCCACAGCCACCTACCGGGCCGGCGGAAGCGCCGGCGTTGAGGATGTCATCCAGGCACGGGTTCTCTCCACGGGTTCGGCGGCCTCGGTCGTCATCACGGTCACGGCGGAAACGAGCAGTTAAACAGCGGCGTCCGGTGCCGCCGGCTGGAAGGGGGACGGGCGGGGCATCGGGCATGAAAAGTAACTGATCGGCGCAGGGGAGCTTGAACTTGGACGGACCGGTCGAACATCTCAGCATGGACGAGCTTCCCAAGATGCCTTTCGTCCTCGTGGGCGTATCGGCGCGATTCATTCGGGAAAACCGCATCATCCCCCTGGAGCTTCGGGAAAACGTCCTGTCCGTGCTCATGGCGGATCCGGGCAACCGGGCCGCGATCGACGCCCTCAAGGTGGCCGCCTCTGCACGCGTGCGGGTCTTCACCGGCGACGAGGCGAAGATCGAGGAGTACATCAGCCGCTTCTACGGCAAGGAAGCGCAGGATTTCAGCAAGATCATCGAAAACATCGGCGAGGGCGGACTGGAGTATGTCCGGGAGGACGAGGAGGACGCGGAGCGACTGAAGGACCTCGCCTCGGAGGCGCCGATCATCCGCCTCGTAAACCTGTTCATCACGCGGGCCGTCGAGAGCCGGGCCAGCGACATCCACATCGAGCCCTACGAGAGCGAGATCAAGGTGCGCTACCGGATCGACGGCATCCTCTACGACATCGAATCGCCGCCGAAGCGCCTGCAGGCGGCCATCATCTCCCGCATCAAGATCATGGCGAAGCTGAACATCGCCGAGCGTCGGCTCCCACAGGACGGGCGCATCCGCCTGCGGGTCAGCGAGCGGGAGATCGACCTGCGCGTCTCCACCATCCCGGTGATGCACGGGGAGAGCGTTGTCATGCGGATCCTGGACAGGGGGCAGGTTGTCGTCGACCTGGACCGCCTCGGCTTCCTCCCCGACACGCTCGCACCGTTCCTCAGTCTCATCGGCCGCCCCCATGGCATCATCCTGGTGACGGGGCCGACGGGAAGCGGGAAAACCACGACCCTCTACGGGGCGCTCGACCGGATCAACTCGCCGGAAAAGAAGATCATCACCGTGGAAGACCCGGTGGAGTACCAGATCAAGGGGATCAACCAGATCCAGGTGAAGCCGCAGATCGGGCTTCATTTCAACAACACGCTGCGGCATATCGTCCGCCAGGACCCGGACATTATCATGATCGGCGAGATCCGGGACCTCGAGGCGGCCGACATCGCCATCCAGGCCGCCCTGACCGGACACCTCGTCTTCTCCACCCTGCACACGAACGACGCGCCCAGCGCCATCACCCGGCTGCTCGACATCGGCGTGGAAAATTTCCTCCTGTCCTCGACGGTCCGGGGCATTCTCGCGCAGCGGCTCGTGCGGGTCATCTGCCCGGCCTGCTGCGAGGTCGACGCGCAGGCGATGAACACGGAGGAGTTCCGGGCCCTCGGCATCGACCGCCAGACGCTTCTCCACAGGGGCCGGGGCTGCGGGAACTGCGCCCAGACGGGATTCCACGGAAGGACCGGAATTTTCGAGCTCCTGGTCGTGACCGACGAGATTCGGCGAATGATCGTCAGGCAGGCGGACGCAAACGGGATCCGCGAGGCGGCGCGCCGGGAGGGCATGCGGACATTGCTGGAGGACGGGATCCGGAAGGTCGTTGCTGGCCACACCACGCTGGGCGAGGTCCTCCGCGTCACCCAGGAGATGTGAGTGGCGACCTTTGCTTACCGGACGGCGACACGGGACGGCGCGGTCCAGGAAGGGACCATCGAGGCCGCGGACCGGAAGGCGGCGGCCGACAAGCTGAAAGACAGCGGTCTCATCCCGCTTTCCGTCACCCCCCGAAAAGAGGGGATCATGGGAGGGGGGAGGCTGTTCGCCCGGGCCGGGAAGGTCGACCTCATCACCCTCACCACGGAACTGTCGGCGCTCCTCAACGCCGGCCTGCCCCTGGACCGTGCACTGCACGTCATCCTGGACATCTCCGACAGTGGTGCGATGCGCCGGGTCATACAGGAGATCCTGAATTCCATCCGCGAGGGCAACTCCTTTTCCGACGCCCTGCAGAATCACCCGAGAGTCTTTCCCCGGCTCTATGTCAACATGGTCCGCGCCGGCGAGTCCGGTGGGATCCTGCACGACGTGCTGGAGCGGCTGGGCGAGTTCCTGGAGTCCGCGAAGGAGCTTCGCGATCACGTCATCTCGGCCATGATCTACCCCGCCATCCTCGTGGTGACGGGCATCCTGTCGATCATCCTCCTGTTCACCTTCGTCCTGCCGAAGTTCTCCGCGATTTTCACGGAACTGGGCGGAGCGCTTCCCCTGCCGACAAAGATCCTCCTGACCCTCGCCGGGGCCATGCGATCCGTTTCCTGGATCCTGATTGCCGCCGTCGCCGCCGGGGTCCTGGCCGGCCGGAAGTACATCCGCTCCGATGCCGGGCGCTACCAGTGGGACCGCCTGAAGCTGAGGCTGATGGGAAGCGTGCTGGTGAAACTCGAGACGGCGAGGTTCTGCCGGACCTTGGGAACCCTGCTTTCGAGCGGCGTCCCGCTGCTGCAGGCCCTGAAAAACGCCAGGGACGTCATGAACAACCGGGTAATGGCCGATTCCATCGACGCGGTCATGAAGGGCGCCAAAGAAGGCCGGGGAATCGCCCGGCCCCTCGCCGAGGGCCGCGTGTTTCCCGCGCTGGCCCTGTCCATGATCAAAGTGGGCGAGGAGACGGGCCAGTTGAACATCATGCTCACGAAAGTGGCCGTCATTTACGAAAAGAGCCTTCGCGAGGCGATCAAGCGTTTTGTCGGTTTTCTGGAGCCGGTCATGATCCTCTTCATGGGTGTCGTGATCGGGTTCATCGTCGTCTCCATGCTGATGGCCGTCTTCAGCATCACGGACCTGCCGCTCTGACGATTAGTCAGACGCGGACGGACAGGCCGGAAACCGGAAATCAGAGAGCGCATCTCATGAAGACATCCGCGCACCGCCTTTCTTCGGTAACGGGGAGAAGCGGCGGCTTCACCCTGCTGGAGCTCGTCATCGTCCTCTTCCTGGCCGCACTCCTGGTTGGGATGGGCATTATCGCCATGATGGGCCGGCTGCCCGTGGCGAAGCTGGACGCGGCGGCGCGGGAGATGTCGGCGACGATGCGGCAGGCCCGGACGCTGGCCCGGGCCCACATGCAGAAGCAGTCGATCGTCGTGGATCTGGACGCCAGATCCTACGGCATCGAGGGCAAGCCTTCGCACATGATTCCCGATGAGATCGGGATCCGCATCGACGATCCGCTGGCCGGGGAAGTCGAGCGGGGCGTCCACCGCCTGGCTTTTTCACCGCACGGTGGAATCGACGGCGGTGCCGTGGTGATGACGGCCGGACGCAGGGTCGTATCCATTCGGCCCGATCCGGTCATGGGATTCGCGGTCAGCCGCGTGAAGCGGGATTAGGGGATGAGGAGCGAACGGGGATTTACGCTGATCGAGATCCTGGCGTCCCTGACGCTGATCGGGGTGGCGGTGGTCTACCTGGTGCAGCTCTTCTCGGCAAACCTGAGGACGATCGGAACATCTCAGGACTATATGGAGGCCCTGACCCGGGCCGAGGCGGTGATGCGCGAGATCACCGAACGCGACAAGATCGAGGAGGCGTCCTGGCAGGAGGAGACGGATCAGGGCTACCGGGTGGCGGTCTCCGTGTCGGAGGCCGAGAAAGAGCGGACGGAAGACCTGCCGGTGAAGCTCCTTTACATCGAGATGACCTTTTCTTGGGAAACGGCGTCGCGGAAGAAGTCCCTTACCCTGAAGAGCCTGAAAGTGGTGGAGCGGATCGACAACCGGAATTCGGTCGAGCAGAAATCGTGAAGAGGCGATCCTTGCGGATTTGCGGAACGGGGAGTGAAGGCGGAAAGGAGCGGGGCTTCACCCTGCTGGAGCTGCTGATCTCCATCGGCCTGCTGGCGCTGATTGTCGTCATCCTCGGGGGCGCCATGCGGCTCGGCTTCCGCGCGATCGACGCCGGGGAGCGAAGGATGGACGCCCTCGATCGGTACCGGACCTCCTTCGGGATCCTGACCGCCCAGCTCCAGTCGGCGGCGCCGCTGACCTACGACGAGGAGGGCGAAAAGAGGTATTACCTGAAGGGGGACGACAGATCGCTGCGGTTTGCCACGAACCGCTCGATCTGGGGGGAGGACAGGGGGTGCGTCATCGTCTCCTACCGGCTGGAGGCCGGCGAGGGAGGCCGGCTGTCGCTCTACGCCTCGGAACGGCCCGTGGGCATGGAAGGGACGCGGGAGGTCCGGCTTTTCGATGACCTCAAATCCCTCTCGTTCGCCTATTACGCCCGGGAGGCGGCCGAGGAGAAGGGGGAGTGGACGGAGGACTGGTCCGACGACACCCGATACCCGGAGCAGGTGAAACTCCGGTTCATCCGAGGCGGGGGCGAGGCGGAAATCCTTGTCCCCCTCTACGCCAGGGCCAAAAAATAAACGGCAATGATTCTTCGAATATGCTATGAAAAGCGAAGGGATAAACCGGTGAGAGCGGCCGGGTTTTCCGACCGGGGCATCGCCCTGATCCTGGTTCTGTGGGTGGTCGTCCTGATGTCGATGGCCGCGCTGTCGCTGTCGCTCATGACCCGGGCGGAGGCGCTTGCCACGCTGTCCTTCAAGGAGGAGCTGGAGTACAGGTTTCTGGCCGAGGCGGGAATCCAGCGGGGCGTCATGGAGCTGCTTTACCGCCAGGCCAACCGCGACCAGCAGTCGGTTCTTGAGGGCGCCGAGCCGTACCGGTGCGACGGCCGCGCCTACAAGGCGGAAATTTCCGGGGGGCGCTACCGTATGCGGATCATGGAGGAGTCGGGGAAGATCAACCTGAACGCCCTCACGGACGAAAGCGGCGTCGTCCTGAAAAACCTGCTCGTGAACAGCGGCGTGGCGGAGGACCGCGCGGTCATAATCGTCGATTCCATCCTGGACTGGAAGGACGAGGACAACCTGCACCGCCTGAGCGGGGCCGAGGACAGTTACTACCAGTCCCTTTCAAAACCGTACAAGGCGAAGAACGCGGACTTCAACAGCCTGGAGGAACTGGCCTTCGTGCGCGGCGTGACGGGCGACATCCTGCGCGGTGCCGGGGAGCGTCGGGGCATCCTCTCCTTCTGCACCGTTTTCGCGAAAGGCGACAAGATCAACCTCAATACGGCGCCGCAGGAGATTCTCAAGGCGATTCCGGGTATGACGGACGACATGATCCGGCGCATCATGGCCTACCGCGATCTGAATCCCGCGGAAAAGGCGACGGAATCCGCCGGCTGGACAGATGCCGAGTTCGCCGCAATTGCCCCCTACGTCACGACGGCGGAGTCGAATGTTTTCACCATCGATGCGACGGGCTACCGGGACAATGACAAGCGCCGTTACGACATCCGGGCCACCGTCGTGATCGAAGGTGCGCAGAAATACCGGATTCTTTATTTTCAGAGTCCGTCCACGGCAGGGTCATGATGATGAGGATTTTCGGGGAGTCCGAGGCGCTGAACCGGGCAAAGGCCGGGGCGCTCGCCGCGGGGCGTGCCGTCGGGAAGGCCCTGCTGTTCAACCCGGTCAGTGAGGTGCTCATTCCCCGCCGTCAGGTCGCCGTCTCCCTGGGGATCGACTTTCTTTCGATTGCGTACGGGACCCGTTTGCTCAACCGTATCCGGATCCTGGACTACGAGACGCACCGTTTCCAGGATCGGCGCTGCCCTACGCCGGAAGCGGTTGCCGCGGCGGTCCTGCAGTACTGCCGGCGGGCGAACCTGAAAAGCCCCGATGTCATGTTCTGCGTCCCCAAAACCTGGTCCGTCATCCGGGAGACGGAACTGCCGGCGGCGGCGAGGGAAAATCTCGCGGAAGTGGTGTCTTTCGAACTGGACCGGATCACCCCGTATTCTTCCGACGAGGCCTATTTCGATTTCCGGATCCTCACGGAGGGGAACGGGACGCTGCAGCTCGCCGTCACGGCCCTGAAGCGGGACGCCGTGGACCCTTACATTCGTGCCCTGGGGGAAAAAGGCCTGCCGGTCGGGCGGATGGAGACGAATCTCTCGGCCTCTTCCGTCTACCTGAACTATATCTGGCAGGAACGGGATCTCATCTATCTCGACATCCACCCCGGCGCCTTCGAGGCGGGTTGCCTGCGCCAGGGCGTCGTCGTCGCCGGATGCGCCGGATCCTTCAATGGCGCGGGCCCGGATGAACGGGTCCTGGCCGATGTGGCGGAAGAGGTCGGTCCCTGGATCGCGGACCTGAAAGAGCGGGACGTGGCACCGCGGATGATAGTCCACGGGCATGCCGATGTGCGGTACGAACCCCTGGAGGAGCGGCTCCGGATCCCCCTCGAAGTGCTGAACGACAGCGATCTTGCGATTCCGGGATACCGGGGCGAAAGGGGAGGGAAGGACGTTCCCCATGAGGCCATCGGCGGCGTGCTCGCCTCCCTGTGGAAGAAATCGAAGGCGATGAACCTGCTGTACCGCGGCCGGACCGACCGCGCCCGGCCGCCGGTCGCGCTGACCGTCGCCCTGGTCCTGCTGCTGCTCGCCATGGGAGGCTTGGCCCTCGGTCTGCCCCTGTACCGGGATCATCGGATGATCGCGATGATCGATCAGGAGGTGTCGTCGCGCAAGGGGGAGATCAAGAAGATCGAGGCCCTGAGGAAGGAGCATGACGGGCTGAGGGACGAACTCAAGGCGGTCGCGGACTTCAAGAAGACGAAGCCGCAGGCCCTGAACATCCTGAAGGAGCTGACTGTCATTCTGCCCAAGACCGTCTGGCTCACGCGGGTCCACGTGAATGACGCGGACGTCTCGGTCGAAGGATACGCGAAATCCGCCACGGACATCCTGCCCCTGATCGAGGCGTCTCCCGCCTTCGCCAAGGCGGAGTTCACTTCACCCACGATCCGGGACAGCCGCATGAACGCGGACCGCTTCGTGATCCGTATGGAGATCGAGGGAATGAAAACGGAACATCCGAAGGTGAAAGATGGGAAAAAGCAGTAAAATCCTATTCTGGCTGATCCCGCTGATGCTGGTTCTTCTCGGCATCGTCTTCTACGATTACGTTTACCTGACCGTCCAGGACGAGCAGCGGTCGCTCGGCGAACTGAAAGACTCCAAGCGGACGACGCTGGAGAAGTACGTGAACACCATCGCTCAGAAAGGCGCCCTGGAGAACGAGATCAACAGTCTGAAGGAGTCCCGGAAGGCCGAAGAGACCAAGATGGTAGAGGGGCCAACGCCGTCCGTCGCCGCCGCCGGTCTTCAGAACATGATCAAGGGGATCATCACCGGCAAAGGGGGAACCATCACCAGCGAGCGCGTCGAAAAGCCGGAGGACCTGAATCGCTTCAAGGTCATCACGGTGACCGTCGACGCCGTCCTGCCGGAGACCCGGGCGCTTCATGACATTCTCAGCGCCTTTGAGACCGGCCAGACGGCACTGGCAATGCGGGAACTCGACGTCCGCGTCCGCAATATGCGCGAACCCCGGGATCTGATGGTGAAGTTCCGGGTATCGGCGATGAACATGGGGAAGTAGCGTGAAGTTCGGACAATACCTGATTGACAGCGTCAACGTCCTGAACCTGTTTCTTTTCGCTGCGGCAGTCGCTTTTTTCTTCCATTTCATCTATCCGCTGCTGAACGCACCCCCGTCGGTGAACGTGCCGCCTGCGAGGGAAATTACGGCCGTGACGGCCGTCGCCGCTGCGGAGCAGGAAAAGCAGCCACCGGCTGATTATGCCGTCATTGAAGCGCAGAATCTCTTTCACCCGACCCGGGTCATTCCCCCGGAAAAAACGGTGGCCCAGCAGATTCCCCGGCCAGAACTGGTTCTTCACGGCACGATGATCACCGGGGGATTGAAGGTGGCTTTTGTTCAGGACAAGAAGGCGGTGCCGACCAGCCCGGGCAGGGGCGTGCGGCAGGTGGCCCTGAAAGAGGGGGAAAGCATCAGCGGCTACAGGGTTCAGCAGGTGACGGAGAAGATGATCGTTCTGGTCAACGGAGAGGATCGCATGACCATTTACCTGGACGAACTCAAGGAGCGAAAGAACGAAATCACCGGAACCGGCGCCGAACCTGCGAGGGCGCCGGCGGCTTCATCGCCGCAGCGGACGCCCGCCATGCAGATGCCGTCCAGGCCTGCGAGGACGCCGGTTGCGCTGCCCCCTGAGCCGATTCCGACTGCAGCGCGGTCAAGGAGTCTTCCGTCGGCGCAGTCGCCGCCTGTAGCCGCCGCCCCCGTACCGCCTCCGCCCTTGATGAGGCGTCCCTGAGGGAAGCGGCAATGAGCGGGATCGGTCCGAAATCGGCAACGTTCATGCCGGTAGCAATGGTTGCCAGGATTATTGAAAATCCAGAATGGGGGTTCGGGCAGTGATGATGGAGAAAATCAATCGGGTCAAAGGCGGGAAGGGTTTCACCCTCATTGAATTGTTGGTGGTCATGGTCATCATCGCGCTGCTCGCGGCCCTGGTGGGACCTCGGCTGTTCCCCAAGCTCGGCAAGGGCAAGCAGTCCGCGGCGCTCGCCCAGATCGAGCTGATCGGGCAGGGGCTCGACCATTTCCGTCTGGATGTCGGCCGCTATCCGACCACGCAGGAGGGACTCAATGCCCTGGCAACCAATCCGGGCATCGAGAAGTGGGAAGGTCCTTATCTGAAGAAGGCGCTGCCGAATGATCCATGGGGCAAGCCGTACCGCTACCAGTGTCCGGGATCGCACGGGGACTACGACCTCTATTCCTACGGGCGCGACGACGCGCCCGGCGGGGACGGCGAGGATAAGGATATCTCGAGCTGGGAGTGATCCGGCAGCGGTATGCGTCGTCGAATGGCCGGATGCCGGATGGTCATCACGACGGTTCAGATTGGAGGATCAGGGGAGGAATGATCGCGCAAACAGGGCAAGGACAAGCCGAGCGGGGAAGCGCTGCGACTCTTTCCCTTACTTTCGCTGCAATCTTCCTGCTGCTGGCATGCCTGCAGCCGCGAATGCTGCAGGCGGCCCCCGCGGGGGATGCATCCCGCGGCGACCACCCGGCCGTGAACGCGCAGGCTACGCCTTCTTCCCCTGGCATGCAGGTGCCGACAGCCTCTCCGCAGCCCCCCGCGGCGCAGGCGAAACCGGTGATTACCGGCCGGCCGATCCCGCCCGGAGCGCTCCCGCCACCGCCCCCTCCGGTGGGTACCGTTAATGAGCAGCCGCCCGTTCCCGGTGCGGCGGGTACCGTTCCGCCGGCTGCACAGACCATGCCCCCGCCCCAGGCCGCGATGGCGGCGCGGAGCGGTCAGCAGGTCAGCCTGAACTTTGACGATGCCGACG
>JAXDBM010000009.1:0-24435 GCA_034678725.1 Syntrophales bacterium
CTGTACTTCCGTCCTTGATCTGGCGCGCCCGGTACGACTCGAACGTACGACCAACAGATTCGAAGTCTGCGACTCTATCCGGCTGAGCTACGGGCGCGTGTTCCGTCGCCTTCACAACCGTGGAAAAATGGGGTGAGTGAAGGGACTTGAACCCTCAGCCTCCGGGGCCACAACCCGGCACTCTGACCAATTGAGCTACACCCACCATCCTGTCTGGTACGCCTGCAGGGATTCGAACCCGGGACCTACGGATTAGAAGTCCGTTGCTCTATCCAGCTGAGCTACAGGCGCGCATCCGGCTTCACTCATGCTTAAAGAGCAGGCTAAATAACCCCTTTGGCGCGTTTTGTCAAGACCAAATCATGGCCGTTTTCAGGGCCGCACATACCCGGCGATCCCGTCGAATTGATAGCCCTTTTTCTGAATGCCTTCGCCCTTCGGATCCACGGTGAAAAAATACTGCCTTCGGGAGGGGTGGTACCAGCGGTACAGCTCCCGCGTGGCGGTCAGCCGGGACGTGGCGATATTGCCGATCGTTCCCTCCAGGACGTAGCCCTGCATGGGGCGTTTGGCGCTCTTCAAATGGTACCCGTAGAAGTGGTCCCCCCGGGCCGGGTGAAACCACCGGTAGAATTCGGTCGTCCCGGGAACGCCGGGGCTGAACAGGCGGAAGGCGACGCCCTGCTTCTGATATCCCCGTGTCTGCAGAACCTGGGACTCGGCCTGAGGATTGGTCGTCAAAAAATAATCCGCATCCCGGACGTACCGGTAGACGTCCAGTATTTTAGGAACATTATCCTGCACGATTTCCAGGGAAAGCTCGACATCCGCCTGGCCGCCGTTGGAATCGAACGCAACGAAGCTGCCATAGTGGCCCGGAGCCAGCTTATGGGTGTCGACCGTGATGTTGACATAGTTGGTCTGACGGGTCACGACGCCTTCCCGGGGGAAGAGGGCGATGCCGGCGGGATGCAGCCTCATGACGTCGCTCCCGTAAACCCGGATCCCCTCGACGGCGACCGGGGCATTCCGGTTCACCAGCGCCAGAGTGTGGGCCGTATTCGGCAGCCCCTCGGCCACCGGGATTTCGATGCATTCCGCCTGCTCCGCGAGGGCATCCTGCTGGAAGAGGAACTTGTCGTCCAGGAAAACGGCCAGTTGCCCCTTGTCCGGGCCTTTCCGGACATAAACGGAGACGCCGGTTCCCGTGAAGCGGTAACGTAACGAACCGCCCTCCTCCGGCGCGGACGGATATCCCTGCTCCCGGGTCCACTTTCCGTTCAGCTCCAGCCGGTCCTTCAAATGCCGGGGCGCCGTGTATAGGCCGTTGTCAAGAGCTTCTTCGCTGAAAAAGGAGACCAGCTTGCCGCGGATGGCCGGAGGCATGTCTCCCCGGTCCGATTTTGCCCCGTAGGAGAAGGCCTTCCACTTCAGCGTGTTCCAGCCCTGATTGTTCAGCCGGATCCTTTTGCTGACCTGTTCGCCCTGGACCGCCACCCCGAAATCCACCCGGGCCGGGCTGATGCCGATCAGCGGCTCCGTGCTCCTGTCCACCAGCCGGAAAGTGAAATGAAGGGAGCCGGGGCCGCCGTTGGACTGCAGATGGACCGTTTCCCGATGTTCGCCCGTGTCCAGATTCCGGGTCGCGGTCATGGCCTGATTTCCCGCTTCCAGGGTCAACTGGACCGGAAGGGGCAACTTTTCGACCCTGCCCTTGTGATTGGAAAGGTCATCCTGGAGCACCTTGAGCCGGATCTGCAGTTCCGTGGCTTCATCCTGGATGGAACCGCCGAGGCTTTCCCGGCCGGTAGCAGTCCAGCCTTCGGGCACGGCGGCAGACCATTTCAGCGGCTCGGAACCGCCGTTCCGGAGCGTGACGATCCCGCGGAGCGCCCTGCCGGAGCTCAGCAGACCCATGTCGATTTCTTTGGGGGAAAATGTCAGGTTGGGCGGCGTTTTCACCGGCTTTGGCGGGTCAACCGGGTCCGCATGGCCGGTGTGGACGATCCTGGGCATGGACAGAGAGCCGATCATCAGGAAAAAGAGCAGAAAAACGATGGAAACAATCAGGCAGTATTGCCGCCTCATGAGGCACTCTCCGTTCCGTTATCCTCGCCTTTCTAATCCAAAGAAAAGAAGAACGCAACGATTTTCTCCCGGAAATTACTTGACAGCCTGAAAATATCATATATATCTTCCCGCCTCTTTCGTGCTTTTGGACCGGTCATGGAAAAACGGGCTGGGAGCAATCCTTCGATGCAAAACCGGGATTTGAAATACTGGATCGCCCTGAAACAGGTGGAAGGGATCGGCAATGTGGGCTTTCAGTCGCTGCTGGACGCCTTCGGCTCACCCCGCGATGCCTTCGCGGCGCCGATGTCGATGCTTCAGGCCGTCCCGGGGATCGGGGCAAAGTCGGCCTCCCGGATCAAGGCCTTCACGGACTGGAAGAAGGCCGATCAGGAGCTCGATCGCATCGGGCGGGCCGGCGTCTCCATCGTCACCTCGCGGGACCCCCTGTATCCGCCGCGGCTCCTGGCCGCCGACGACCACCCGGCCTATCTCTACGTGAAGGGCAGCCTGGATGGGGATGATGTCTGCGTGGCGGTCGTCGGGTCCCGGGCGGCCAGCACCTACGGAAAGTACACGACGGAAAGGTTGTGCCGCGAGCTGGCCCTGCGGGGCATCACCGTAGTCAGCGGCCTGGCCCGGGGCATCGATTCGGCAGCGCATCGTGGCGCCCTGGCCGGAAAGGGAAGGACGATCGCCGTTCTGGGATGCGGCCTGGACGTCATCTATCCCCCGGAAAACGAAAGCCTCTACGGCGAGATCGCGCGGCAGGGCGCGCTGGTCTCGGAATTCCCTCTCGGGACCCCGCCCAACGCCCCGAACTTCCCCGCGCGGAACCGCATCATCAGCGGGATCTCCCTTGGGGTGGTGGTCGTGGAGGCCAGCCAGAAGAGCGGCTCCCTCATCACGGCCCGCATCGCCCTGGAGCAGGGCCGGGAGGTCTTTGCCGTTCCCGGAAGCATCGACTCCGCCGGGTCAAGGGGCACGAACCTGTTGATCAAGCAGGGGGCCAAGCTGGTCGAAAATGTTGATGACATCCTGGAGGAGATCCTCCCCCAGATCGACCGGGAACGGATGAAGGTCCGGCCGGAGCCGCGACCGCGGCAGACGCAGGGGCGCACGCCGGGCGGGGAACCGTCGCCGGGCATCGCCCTCGGGGAAGCCGAAAAAGCGGTCTGGCAGGCCCTGTCGCAAAAGCCCGCGCACATCGACCGGATCATCGCGGCGACCGGCCTGCCGGCCCGCGAGGTGCTGGGCACGCTACTCAACCTCGAACTGCGGGGCATCGTGGAGCAGAAGCCCGGCAAAACTTACACGCGCAAGGAGCCATAACCCGTTATGCCCGACTCTCTCATCATTGTGGAATCACCGACCAAGGTCAAAACCATCCGGAAATACGTCGGCGCGGATTTCGACGTCCGCGCCTCCATGGGGCACGTCAAGGACCTGCCGAAGAGCGCCCTGGGCATCGACATGAAGCAGGACTTCACGCCCACGTACCAGGTGATCGAGACCAAGAAGAAGACCCTGTCGGAACTGAAGAAGGCGGCCAAGGGCGTCACGAACATCTTTCTGGCCCCCGATCCGGACCGCGAGGGGGAGGCGATCGCCTGGCACATTGCCGAAGAGGTCGGCCGCAAGGACAAGAAGATCTACCGGGTCCTTTTCAACGACCTGACAAAAAGCACGATCCTGGAGGCGCTCAGCCACCCCGGGGAACTCGATTTCAACAAATACGAGGCCCAGCAGGCCCGGCGGATTCTGGACCGGCTGGTGGGGTACAAGATCAGCCCGCTCCTCTGGGAAAAGGTCAAGCGCGGACTGAGCGCCGGGCGCGTCCAGTCCGTGGCGGTCCGGATGATCTGCGACCGCGAGGAGGAAATCCGGAAATTCGTCTCCGAGGAGTACTGGAACATCACGGCAACGCTGGAGGGCGCCAATCCGCCCTCCTTCGAAGCCCGCCTCATCAAAATCGACGACAAGAAAGCGAGGGTCGGCAACGGGGACCAGTCGGCCGCCCTCGTGGAAAAGCTGAACCGCGCGGCCTTCGTGGTGGCCCGGGTGGAGAAGAAGGAGACGCGGAGATCCCCTTCACCGCCCTTCACGACCAGCAAGCTCCAGCAGGAGGCCTCCCGAAAGCTGGGGTTCTCCGCCAAGAAGACGATGAGCGTGGCGCAGAAGCTCTACGAGGGCATCGAACTGGGCAAAGAGGGCTCCGTGGGGCTGATCACGTACATGCGGACCGATTCCGTGCGCGTCGCCGACGAGGCCCTCCGGGCGGCCCGGTCCTACATTCGGGAGAACTACGAACCCCAATACCTGCCCGCCAAAGCCCGGACCTACCAGAATGCCGGCACGGCGCAGGACGCCCACGAGGCCATCCGGCCGTCCTCCATGGCCTACCGGCCCCAGGACATCAAGGGTCACCTGAGCGGTGACCAGTTCCGGCTCTACCAGCTCATCTGGAACCGTTTTGTCGCCAGCCAGATGAACCCGGCCGTCTTCGATCAGACCACGATCGACATCGCCGCTGCCAATTGCCTTTTCCGCGCCCAGGGCTCGGTCATGAAATTTGCGGGATTCACGATCGTCTACACGGAGGGCAAGGACAACGGAAACGGAAACGGCGAGGACAGCGAGTTCGGCAGGCTGCTGCCCGCGGTGTCGGAGCGGGAGACGCTGAAACTGCTCTCGCTCAAGCCGGAGCAGAAATTCACCCAGCCGCCGCCCCGCTTCACGGAGGCGTCGCTGGTCCGCGAACTCGAAGAGCGGGGCATCGGCCGCCCGAGCACCTATGCGGCGATCCTCGGCACGATCCAGGACCGGGAATACGTGCGGCTGGAAAAGGGGCGCTTCCACCCCACCGACCTGGGCGCAATCGTGACGGAACTCCTGGTCAAGAATTTCCCCCGGGAGCTCGACGTCGCCTTCACCGCCGAGATGGAGAGCCGGCTCGACATGATCGAGGAAGGCAAGACGACGCGCCACGAGACGCTCAACGGGTTCTACCTTCCCTTCGAGCAGGAGCTGAAAAAGGCCAAGACGGAAATGCGGAAAGTCAAAGGGCAGGAGACGCCCACCGACCTGGTCTGCGAGAAATGCGGCAACCCCATGGTCGTCAAGTGGGGGAAGAACGGGGAGTTCCTGGCCTGCTCGAACTACCCGGACTGCAAGAACACGGGGAACTTCACCCGCAACGCGGAAGGGGAGATCGTCCCGCCGGAGCCCCGGGCGGTCGAGTCGGACCACGTCTGCGAAAAGTGCGGGCGCCCCATGGTCGTCAAAAACGGCCGCTTCGGGACCTTTCTCGGCTGCTCGGGATACCCGGAATGCCGGAATATCGTCAACATTCAAAAAGACGAGAACGGCGCCATCACGCCCGTCAAGGAAGAAGTCAGCGACGTCTCCTGCGAAAAATGCAAGCGGCCCATGGTCGTCAAGAAGGGGCGCTACGGCGCATTTCTCGGCTGCTCCGGCTATCCCGAATGCCAGAACATCGTGAAGATCAAGAAGGGTCAGGGCGGCGGCGCGCCAAAGCGGGAGCCGGAAGTGACGGACACGCCCTGCGACAAGTGCGGGCGGCCCATGGCGGTCCGGCGGGGGCGGTTCGGAACTTTCCTCGGATGCACCGGCTACCCCGAATGCAAGAACATCATGAAGCCCAAAGCCTAGTCCGCCCCGCGGCAGGCGACCCGTTCCCGCGATGAATCCCGACGCCCCCATTGTCATTGTCGGCGGCGGCCTGGCCGGCTGCGAGGCGGCATGGCAGATCGCCCGGCGGGGACATGCAGCGGTTCTCTACGAGATGCGGCCGCAGCGGTTTTCGCCCGCCCACCAGACTCCCCTGCTGGCAGAGCTCGTCTGCAGCAACTCGCTGCGCGCCGCCGGACGCGAAAACGCCGTCGGCCTGCTCAAGGAGGAAATGCGCCTTCTGGATTCGCTGATCCTGGAGGCCGCCGACGCCACGGCGGTCCCGGCCGGCCGGGCCCTGGCCGTCAACCGCGCCGATTTTTCCCGCCACATCGAAAACCGCCTGTCCGCGCTGCCCGAGTTAAGGATCGTCCGCGAAGAGGTCACGGATATTCCCGACGGGGAGCCGGTGATCCTCGCCACCGGACCGCTGACCTCCGATCCGCTGGCACTGGCCATCGGGCGCCTCACCGGTACGGACGCACTGTACTTCTACGACGCCATCTCGCCGATCGTCGAGGCGGACTCCATCGACTTCGCAAAGGTCTTCCGCGCGTCGCGTTACGAGAGCGGCGAGGGGGACTACCTGAACTGCCCCCTGGAAAGGAGCGAATACGAACTTTTCTGGAAGGCGCTGACGGAAGGGGAGGAAGCGCCGGTCCGGTCCTTCGAGTCGGTGAAATGCTTCGAAGGGTGCCTGCCCGTGGAAGTCCTGGCCCGGCGAGGGGTCCGGACGCTGGTCTTCGGGCCGATGAAGCCCGTCGGCCTCGTCGACCCGAAAACCGGAAGGAGGCCCTACGCAGTCGTCCAGCTCCGCCCGGAGAACCGGGCGATGACGATGTTCAATCTGGTGGGCTTCCAGACGCGCCTGGCCTGGCCGGAGCAGCGGCGCATCTTCCGAATGATCCCGGGGCTGGAGCGGGCCGAATTCGTCCGCTACGGAAGCATCCACCGCAACACCTTCATCAACGCCCCTGCCCTGCTCGCAAAGACCCTCCAGCTCCGCGCGCACGGCAACATCCTGTTCGCCGGGCAGATCACGGGGGTTGAAGGCTATGTCGAATCGGCCGCCACGGGCCTCCTGGCCGGCCTGAACGCCACGCGGATTCATGCCGAAAGGGATGTTCCCCTGCCCCCGGAAACGACGGCCCTGGGGGCCCTTCTGCGCCACATCGCCGATGCGGACGCCCGGAACTATCAGCCGATGAACGTGAATTTCGGCCTTTTTCCGCCGCTGCCGGAAAACGTCGCCCGAAGGGACCGGGGCAAGGCCTACGCCGAGCGCGCCCTGGCGGACTTGAGGGAATGGCTGAACGGGATTCCGGCGCCGTAACGCCCTGAGGGAATGCGGCGGCGGGACGCACCGCATACAGTACCATGCGTTCGGCCGCATACGCCGAAGCCGCGCCGGTAGGAAGCGGCATATCCGCAACCTGCCGAAGCCGCCGGCGCTACTCGAGCATGTCCCGAAGGAGCGGCATCATCCGCTCCATGGCGCGCCGGCCCTCTTCGATCGTTTCGGCGGCCCGGTTGAACTCCAGCAGACCGACATGGTTCAGGCGCGGCGAGACCAGCACGTCGGGCGGCTCGCCGGCCAGGCGCTGGCGGGTGATCCGGTCCTGCATGATGTTGATGGACATGGCGATGACCTCGAACAGGGAGGGCCCCCGGTCCGTCTGCGACGGTCCGAAACGCTTCAGGAGCGAGATCTTGGCCCCTTTCAGCCGTCCGTTGAAAAAGGCCGCCAGCTTTTTCGGCAGGGGCAGATCCTCCGGCGCCGCCTCTTCGGGCGGCGGCTGACCGGGCACCCGGCTGAACCTGGGCTTCCCCATGATGTCGGAATTGAGGTTGACGGCGATGACCAGGTCCGCGCCCATGGCGCGGCACAGCGACACAGGCACGGGATTGACCAGGCCCCCGTCCACCAGCCACTGGCCTTCGCGCAGGAAGGGGGTCAGTATCCCCGGCAGAGACATGCTGCCCCGCATGGCATCCATCAGCGAGCCTTTCTGCAGCCAGATTTCCTTTCCCGTCTTCAGGTCCGTGGCCACGGCGCCGAAAGGAACCGGCAGGTCCTCGATGCGGGAATCGGAAAGGTTTTCCCGGAAATACTGGATGATCTTCCCCCCCTCGATCAGGCCCGAACGCGGCACGGTCACGTCCATGAAGCCCAGGATGTCCGACCAGGTCATTTCGCGGACCCAGTTGTCCATCGAGTCCAGAAAATCCGCTGCATAGGCGCCGGCGACGACGGCCCCGATCGAGGTGCCACAGACCAGGTCGATCCCGATCCCCTCCTCCTGCAGCCGCCGGATGACGCCGATATGCGCCAAGCCGCGCGCGGAACCGCTTCCCAGAGCGAGCCCGATCCTGGCCGCCATTTTATCTCCTCCTTGGCCGATAATTTGCTGGCATTTTATCGACATTCGATGATAATTTAAAGAATATTCTTCGAAAGCTTTCCATCCACATTCGACCCGCGGCATGCGAAGGGCGAATCCATTTCGACGGGATCACGGTGCCATGGCAACGGCCGGAATCAAAGGACTGCTGACCAACCGGAACTTCATCTTTTTCCTGTCCATCGTCGCCGGGCTCCTCTTCAGCGAGGCAGCCGAATGGATGAAGCCGCTGATCCTGCCCGTCATTGCGCTGATCATGACCCTCTCCACGGTGGGCATTTCAAACGACATCTTCCGCGCGCCCCGCACCCTGCTCCTGCCCGCCCTGACGGGAACCGTCATGAGCTACCTGGTCCTGGGCGGCGCCATCCTGGCCCTGAGCGAAGCGTTCATCGAAGACGAGGCGCTGCGGACGGGGTTCGTCCTGATCGCTGCCGTCCCGCCGGCCATCGCCGTGATCCCCTTCTCGCATTTTCTGAAGGCGGACATGTCCTATTCCCTGATCGGCACCGTCGGGGGGTACCTGAGCGCCCTGGCCTTCATGCCGCTGATGGCGCTGGGTCTACTGGAATCCATGCCCGTCGGGGCCTGGCAGCTAGTCGAGATCATGCTCTACCTGATCGTCCTGCCGCTTGCCGCTTCCCGGCTCATTCTCTGGAAGGGATGGCAGCGGCGGATCGAACCGGTGCGGGGCGTGATCGTGGACTGGAGCTTTTTTCTGGTCCTCTACGCCATCACCGGGCTGAACCGGGACCTCCTGATCAGCCGGCCCCTGTTTCTCGCCCCGGTTGTGTTCATTGCCTTTGCCAGCACCTTTCTGCTGGGCTGGCTGATCGCGGCAGCCTCCCGTCTTCTCGGCATCCGCGGGGACCGGATCACCAGCCTGATCCTGCTGGGCACTCTGAAAAACTCCGGACTGTCGGGAGGGCTGGCGCTCACTCTGTTCAGCCGGGAGGCCTCGATCCCCTCGGCCGTCTGCAGCATCTTCCTGATTCTGTACTTCCTCTGGCTGGACTTTCGAAAGCGGATGAAGGGGGGTGAGCTTTCGGCACAATGATTCGCGGGAAACCCCGCCGGCCTTCCGGGAACCCCCTCACAAATGCGGCGCGCCGCGCGAGCCATGGACTGAGAAAGGAGAAACAAAGCCATGATGGACTATCCCCTGCTGCTGAGAACCTTCCTGCTTCGGGCAGCGAAATACTTCCCCAGAAAAGAGCTGGTCTCCGTATACCCCGGTGAGACCTTCCGCTACACCTACGCCGATTACTTCAAGCGAACCTGCCAGCTCGCCCACGCCCTGGCCTCGCTGGGCATCGGCAAGGGCGACCGCGTGGCCAGTATCGCCCTGAACAGCCACCGCCATCTGGAGCTTTACTTCGGTGTCCCCTGCATGGGGGCCACGCTTCACACGGTTAATTTCCGGCTGCCCGCGCACCATCTCGTCCACGTCCTGAACCACGCCGAGGACAAGGTCATTTTCGTGGACGAGGACCTGCTCTTCTTCGTGGAGCTGGTAAAGGACCAGTTGAAGACCGTCCGGCACTTCGTGATCATGACGCAATCCGGAAAGATGCCGCAGACCGGCCTGTCGCCGGTGTACCTGTACGACGAGTGGATCTCCCCTTTCCCGGAAAGCTACGACTTTCCGGAAAGCCTCAGCGAATGGGACCAGGCGCTGCTCTGCTACACTTCGGCCACGACGGGGGATCCCAAGGGCGTTGCCTATTCCCACCGCGGGCTTATACTGCACAGCAACGCCGTGGGAACCACCCTCGGCGTGAGCGAGCGGGACTGTGTGCTGCACGTCGTCCCCATGTTTCACGCCAATGCCTGGGGCGCGCCCTTCGGGGCCGTCGGCGCAGGATGCAAGCAGGTCCTGCCGGGCCGGGAAGTCCTGAACATGTCCGTCCTGTGCAGGATCATCGCCGAGGAGCAGGTGACCTTCTCGGCCGGCGTCCCCACCATCTGGATGATGCTCTACCAGTACCTCGAAGGGGGCGGCGAACACGATTTCTCCTCGCTCAAGGCGGTTTATACCGGCGGCGCCGCCTGCCCCCGCTACCTCATGGAAGCCCTGAACGAGAAGTACGGCTTTCCCCTCTCGCAGGCCTACGGCATGACGGAGACCACGCCCCTGGCCCTCGCCGCCATTCCCAAGAGCGACATGGCCGGGCTGCCGAAAGAGCGGCTCTACGACATCAAGACCAGCGCCGGCCTTCCGGTCGCCGGCCTGGAGATGAAAATCGTCAATGAGCTCGGGCGGGAGGTCTGCGCGGACGGCAGGGAGATGGGGGAAATTCTTCTGCGCGGGCCCTGGATCGCCAGGGAGTATGACCACGACCCGGAGCGGACGAAGCAGACCTTCGCCGGGGGCTGGCTGCACACGGGCGATGTGGGGACCATCGACGAGGAGGGCTACGTCCGGCTGGTGGACCGGACCAAGGACCTCGTGAAGAGCGGCGGCGAATGGATCTCCTCTGTCGATCTGGAAAACCTGATCATGGCCCACCCCAAGGTCCTGGAAGCGGCGGTGATCGGCATTCCCCACGAAAAGTGGCAGGAACGGCCGCTGGGCTGCGTGGTTCTGAAGCCGGGTGAGTCGGTCACCGTGGAGGAGCTGAAGGACTTTCTCCGGGACAAGGTGAAAGCCGGCTGGTGGATCCCCGACCAGTTCGTGTTCCTGGACCAGATCCCCAAAACCAGCGTCGGCAAGTTCAGCAAAAAGGAGCTTCGGGAGATGGTGGCCGGCGGGAAAATCGTTCTTTCCGGGGATTGATCCGGAAAAGAGTTCCCTTGCATATTTGAAAAGATCGTTATAGTGCTTGACCCATCAAGACGAACCTAAGGAAAGGAGATCGGATCATGGCCATTCAACTGCCCGAACTGCCCTATGCAAAAGACGCCCTGGCGCCGGTCATCAGCGCCAATACCCTGGAGTTCCACCACGGCAAGCACCACCGCGCCTATGTGGACAACGGAAACAAGCTCATCGCCGGAACGGACCTGGAGAAGGAAAGCCTCGAGGCCATCATTCGAAAGACAGCCGGCGACGCGTCCAGAGCCGGCATATTCAACAATGCCGCCCAGGTCTGGAACCACTCCTTCTACTGGCAGTGCCTGAAGCCGGGCGGTGGCGGAGCGCCCACGGGGGCCGTAGCGGCGAAGATCAAGGCCGCCTGGGGCAGCTACGAAAAGTTTGCGGAGGAGCTGAAGACGGCGGGCGCCACCCAGTTCGGAAGCGGCTGGGCCTGGCTCGTGCTCGACAGGGACCAGCTCAAGATCACCAAGACGGCCAATGCCGACACACCCATCGCCCACGGCCTGAAGCCCCTGCTCACGATCGATGTCTGGGAACACGCCTACTACCTGGACTACCAGAACCGCCGGCCGGACTACCTGAGCGCCGTCGTCGAAAAGCTGATCAACTGGGACTTCGTGAACCGCTGCCTGGCCTGAGGTCCGCGGGATGTCCGTTCCAGCGGATAAACGGGGCGGTTCTGAAAACGCCCCGGACCACAAGGGGCACCGGGATCGCCTGAAAGCGAAGTACCGCAGGGCGGGTCTGGAAGCGCTCCACGACTACGAGGCCGTCGAGCTGATGCTGTGCTATGCCATCCCCCAGGGGGATGTCAAACCGAGCGCCCGGGCGCTCCTCAAGGCCTTCGGCAGCATTCGGGGCATCCTCGACGCGGACCGGGCCGATCTCGAAAAGGTCGTCGGCATCGGGCCCCATTCCGCCACACTGATGAAGCTGATCAAGGACCTCTGCGCGCGCTATCTCTGGCAGCAGGCCGGCGAGAAACCCCAGATCACCTGCACAAGCGAGCTGGTGAACTACTGCAAGACCGCCCTGGGAGGGCTCAAGGACGAGCAGTTCCGCGTGATCTTCCTGGATGCGCAGAACCGCATCATCGATGAGGAAACCATCCAGGAGGGCATCGTCAACCAGGCCGTGGTCTACCCGAGAAAGGTGCTTGAAAACGCCCTGAAAAGAAAGGCCTCGGCCATCATCCTGCTCCACAACCACCCCTCCGGACACATCCGGCCGTCGGATGCCGACATCCGCCTGACCCGGACCATCCAGGAAACCGCCCGGGTCCTGGACATTCTGGTTCACGACCACATCATCATCGGGGAGAACCGATTCTTCAGCTTCCGCGAGGAAGGGATGATGGGTTAGCGCGGCAGGCTTCAGAAGGGCGCGGGCGTGAAGGTCATGACAAAAACCGCGAGGGTGATCCATCCGATCACCCGGCGGGAATCATCCAGGGGGATCCACTCGCAAACCACCCGCGGGTGGCCGACGCCCATAAACATCAGCAGCGCCGCCCAGACCAGCCAGCCGCCCCACCCTGCAATCCCCAGCACGACCAGGATGACAACGACGGCAGCCCCGATCTTCCGCTGGTGCGGGCCGAAGACGGCATACGCCACATGCCCGCCGTCGAGCTGGCCGACCGGGAGCAGGTTCAGGCAGGTGACCAGCAGTCCGATCCATCCGGAAAATGCGACCGGGTGGAGGATGAGGTTCACCTGATCGGGGAGCTGGCCGTGGACGATCCAGCTCATCAGGGAGAAGAACAGCGAGCTGCCGAGCACCAGCCCTGCCTCGGCCCTTTCCGGGCTGACCTCGGAAAGCGTCAGACCCATGAACAGGACCGGCACGGCGACCAGCATGCCGGCCAGCGGGCCGGCGGCGCCCACATCCAGCAGGATCCGCCGGTCCATCATGGGCGATTTCATTTTGATGAACGCCCCGAAGGTTCCGATAAAGGACGGCGCCGGGATGAAATAGGGAAGCGTTACACCGATGCGGTGCCTTCTCGCCATGACGTAATGCCCGAACTCATGGGCGCCGAGGATCATCAGCAGAGTGAAGGAAAAAGGAATGCCGTGCCAGATCTTTCCGGGATGCTCCAGCGGGTTGATGCCCTGCTGGAGAGTCCCCGCCAGAAGGGTCGTGACCAGGGTAAGGAAGAAAAGGATGATGTTCAGGATGGGCGGCCAGCCCGCTTCTCGATTCATAAAAGAAAGGGGGATCGTTGCCGATCCCCCGAAAATCATGATGCCGTCGTCATTGATGGGTCCGGCTTCAGCGTGTATCTGAGCCGGGAAAGGGACTGCCTACTTCCTGCCGTCAACCCGCTCCTTCAACTCCTTGCCGACTTTGAAAAATGGGAGTTTCTTCGGTGCAACCTGAATGTTCCTGCCCGTTTTCGGATTCCGGCCCGTGTAGGCCTGATAGTCCCGGACGACAAAGCTGCCCAGGCCCCTGATTTCGATCCTGCCGCCTTTTTTGAGCTCATCCGTGAATCCCTTGAAGATGAGATTGACGACATCGATGGCCCGTTTCTCCGTCAGCCCTTCCTTTTTGCTCAAAGATTCAATGAGTCCGGATTTGTTCATACTTCCTCCTTGCCATGCCTGATCCTGAAAGATTCGCTATGTGATTAATAAAACGGGGTTGGTGGAATAACCTGATAATATGTCTTTATTTTCGGCGACTATTATTTATTTTCCGATGAATGTCAAGACAATTTTTTCAAAAATATCGGCCTATTTCGGCCTGCCGATCAATCCGGAAACCTCTCTGTTGGTCAGATGCCGATAGGATCCCGGCTTCAAATCTCCCAGGGAAAGGTCCGACACGGCGACGCGGATCAGCCGAACGACGGAATGGCCCAGCGCATCAAATGCGCGGCGGATCACCCGGTTTCTTCCCTCCGTGACGGTGACCTGCACCCAGCAGCTCTTGCGGCTCTTCCGCTCCATGACAGCGGATACGGCGCGGAACAGGCCGTCCTCCATCGGAATCCCGTCGCACAGCATGCGCAGCTCTCCGTTCGACAGGCGCCCGTCAACCTTCACACGATAGGTCTTGGGAACGCGATACCGCGGATGCTGGATCCGAAGGGCAAAGTCGCCGTCGTTGGTGAACAGCAGCAGGCCTTCCGAATCGTAATCGAGCCGCCCCACGGGAAAGACCCGCTCCACGACATCGGCGAGCAGATCCGTCACAATGGGCCTTCGCCGGGGGTCATCGAGCGTCGTCACGTACCCCCGGGGCTTGTTCAGCATCAGGTAGATCTTGGCGGTTTCAACGGCAATGAGGCGCCCGTCCACGCGGATCTCATCCTTTTCGGGATCCGCCGACGTTCCCGGAAGGGAAACCACCTGGCCGTTGATGCTGACCCGTCCCAGCCGAATCATCTCTTCGGCCGCCCGCCGGGAAGCAACGCCGGCCCCCGCCATGATCTTCTGAAGGCGCTCTCTCATTCCTGCAATTCTTTGAGTTCGCGGAGCGTCGGCAGTTCGGCAAGGTCCTTCAGGTTGAAGACCTCCAAAAACCGCTTCGTGGTGCCGTAGAGAATGGGCTTGCCCGGAATATCCTTCCGGCCCATGATCCGGATCAGCTTCTTGTCCAACAGGCCCCGAAGGGAGCCGCTGACATCGACGCCGCGGAACCGGTCGATATCCGCCTTGACCACCGGCTGGCGGTAGGCCACGACGGCCAGCGTCTCCATGGCCGCCGGGGAAAGCCCCGCGGGCTTTCCCGCCTTCAGCTTCCGCACCCACGGGGCGAGGTCCGCCCGCGTCCGGAACTGGTATCCGCCAGCCACGGGCTGCAGATCGATGCCTCCCCGCCGCTCGCCGTATTCGCCGACCAGTTCTTCCAGAAGCTTCCGGATCTCGCCCTTCTCCGACCCGGGCAGCAGTTCCCCGATCCTGTCCGCGGACAGCGGGACATCGGACGCAAAAATGAGGGCCTCCACAATCGCCTTGACTTCTTCCATTTAAGACTCCACCGCCAGAAAGATCCGGATCACGCCGAACGACTCGCCCTGATAGGCCCGGATCATCCTTAATTTCATGAGTTCCAGGATCGCCAGAAATGTGTACAGGATCCAGCGCCGGTCCCCTCTTTCCCCGAGAAGCTCCGCAAAGGTCAGGTTCCCGCGCTCCGTCAGGCGGTCCATGATTTCGTTGATGCGGTCCGCCAGTGACATTTTCTCCCCGTTGATCTCGATCCGCTCGCCCGGGTCCATGCGGGCGGCGATCTGCTGAAAGGCCTTGACCAGATCGAACACATCCATCTCCTCGAAGGCATCCGGATCTTCCGGAGGGTCGGACATCTCAACGGGACAGGCCCGCTTGAAGACGTCCCGCTCCAGAACCGGCCGGCTGTCAAGCTGCAGGGCCGCCTCCTTGAAGGCCTGGTATTCCAGAAGCTGCCGAACCAGCTCCGCGCGGGGATCCTCTTCATCCTCCGCCTCTTCATTCTCCGGAACGGGGAGAAGCATCCGCGATTTGATGTGGATCAGCGTCGCGGCCAGCACGAGGAATTCCCCGGCCAGGTCGAGATTGAGCGAGCGGATCATTTCGATGTATTCCAGATACTGCCTCGTGATCAGGGCAATGGGGATGTCGTAGATGTCGATCTCGTTTTTCTTGATGAGGTAAAGCAGAAGATCGAGGGGGCCTTCAAAAATGTCGAGCTTGATTTCATAACCCATATCAGATGCGGACGGCTTCCCGGACCTCCTCCATGGTCTGCCGGGCGATCCGGGCGGCCCGGGCGTTTCCGTCTTCGATGATCCGGCGAACCTCTTCCGGGTGACCCAGGTAGTGGTCCCGGCGATCGTGGACCGGCTTCATGGCCTCGGCAATGCGGGCGGCAAGCTGCTTCTTGCAATCCGTGCAGCCGATTCCCGCCGTTCGGCACGCGTCGCCGATCTGCCCGGCATCCGCTGCCGGCGAGTAGATCTGATGGAAGGTGAACACGTTGCACAGTTCGGGCCGGCCGGGATCCTTTCTCCGCATGCGCTGCGGATCGGTGAACATGGCGGCGATCTTTTCGGCCAGGGCGTCGCCCCGGTCGCTGATGTAAATGGAATTTTCGTAGGATTTGCTCATCTTGCGCCCGTCGATGCCGAGCAGCTTGGGGAAATCGGTCAGCAGCGGGTCGGGGACGGGAAAGATCTCCCGGTACAGGAAGTTGAAACGCCTGGCGATTTCCCGGGTCAACTCCACATGCGGGAGCTGGTCGACCCCGACGGGCACGCCGTGCGCCTTGTACATGATGATGTCCGCGGCCTGGAGCACGGGATAGCCCAGGAATCCGAACGTGGACAGATCCTTGCCGGCGAGTTCCGTCTTCATCTCCTTGTAGGTCGGATTCCGCTCCAGCCAGGCCAACGGCGTGATCATGGAGAGCAGCAGGAACAGTTCGGCATGCTCCTTGATGCCGGACTGTACAAAAAGGGTGCTTCTTCCCGGATCGAGACCGGCGCTGAGCCAGTCGACGACCATGTCAAAGGTGTGGGCCCGGATTTCTTCCGTATCCCCGTAATCGCTCGTCAGCGCGTGCCAATCCGCGACGAAATAGTAGCAGTCGTAATCGCCGCGATTCTGAAGCTCGACCCAGTTTTTCAGCGCGCCATGCAGGTTGCCCAGGTGCAGCTTTCCCGTCGGGCGCATGCCGCTCAAGATCCTTTTTTTCGCCACCGTTTCCGCTCCCTTCATCATCGCCGAACCTCATGGACGCAACGCGCTTAAATGCACTAAAGCCCCCGAAACAAGACAAAGATCGGAGGCCTTAGTTGGGATGATTTTTTGTAGAAGACCTTATTTGACTTTATCGGACAAAGCCTTGCCCGCCTTGAACTTGACGACTTTCTTGGCAGGTATCTTAATGGTTTTGCCCGTCTGGGGATTCCGGCCCTCTCTCGCTTTTCTTTTCGACACGGAGAATGTCCCGAACCCGACGAGACTCAATTTGCCGTTCTTCTTGAGTTCCTTCGCGACCGCCGTCATGAAGAAACCCAGCGCCTTTGTCGCCGCCGCTTTCGAAATCCCCGCATCCGCCGCCATCGCATCAATCAAATCCGCCTTCGTCATCTTTACTGCTCCCCCTTTCAAAGTCAAAAATTTGCTATTGGTGCGGCCCGCACCCAGCGGGTCGCTTTCTGCCGAAGCAACCGCCTCCGGTGTGACAGCAACACGGGATAAAGTTTTTTACCGGCATTTCCAGCCCCGGCGCGGGAGGATGACGGCTCTGTTTCCGCAGCGGCGCACACGCACCCGAATGAGCAAATCTCGAAGCCGCGCCCTTTCAGGGCATTCCGAGTCCGCCCGCCGCCGGGCCTTGCTGCAAAAGCTTTTGTGTGTGACCACCTGCCGAAAACGAAAGATGGCTACGCCTAACACACCGAAAAGCAAGAATCAAGAAAAATCTGCTTTTTTTGTGGGTAACCCGTTGATTTTTCGGGGATCGGAAATTCGCGGGGGCATGGGTGCACACAATCTTCCGGACATTCTTTTTTCTTGACAGTCCCCCCGTGTTTTGTTAAATAGCGCAGCTTTTTTAAGCGCCTCACAGAGGCCCCTTTTCCGGGACTTAATTTTTCGCAGAAGAAAGGAACTGTAAATGATCTGTCAAACCATCAAAACCGGGACGGACTGCGGTCTGATGACGAAGAAGGGATGCGGCTTCAAGGGCGGGGCCTGTCATCCAATCGTCGAGCAGTGCGAGGGATGCGCGAAAGTCGCCGAATACGCCACCGGCAAATACTGTAAGGTCTACCCCGAACCGTCCGTCAAATGGCTCGCGGGAAAATGCCCGACGGCAACCCACATCAAGGTCGAAGTCAAAGAGGCGGCCCAGAAGATCAATCCTCTGAAAGCGTCCAAGCGCGCCAACAAGAAATAGCGGATTCAAATCGGAACCCCGCCGTATTGTGCAAAAAGCCGATTGGCAACCCATCCAATCGGCTTTCTTGCGGAAAAACGGCGGTGAACGGCCATCCGGTCCTTCACCGAAGCATGTCCTTCACCTGCTGGAGGCGGCTTTTCACTTCCGCCAGCCGCCTGCCGTATTCTTCGGAATCCGATTCGAGCTTGCCGGCCTTCCATTTTGCCAGTTGTCTTTTCGCACCGAGGATGGTGAAATGGTCGACGTAGAGGAGTTGCTTGATCATCATCAGCATTTCCACGTCCTTGCGCCGGTAGAGACGCTGAGCGGATGTCGAGCGGGAGGGTTTGACCGCGCTTTTGAATTCCGATTCCCAGTAGCGGACAACATAAGGCGCAACGCCGAGCATCCTGCTGACCTCGCCGATTCGGAAATAAGCCTTGTCGGGAATCGATGCGTCCATGCGAAAAACCTGAATGCCCGCCGCCTCGCGGGCGGCGGCCCCGCATCCAGCGGCTAACTGTTCAGGGCTTTGCGGAGGACTTGGCTTGACTTGAAGGTCAGGACCTTTCTGGCTGTAATCTCAATCTCGGAACCGGTCTGCGGATTTCTTCCCCGGCGGGATTTCTTTTCCTTCACGAGAAAATTGCCGAAGCCCGAAATCTTGATTTTTTCTCCGCGGGCGAGGCTTTCCTTCATGAGGTCAAATACAGACTCGACGATTCTGGCCGAATCTTTTTTTGAAAAACCCAGCTTTTCATAAACGTCCTGAATGATATCGATCTTGGTCATTTCAGTCCTCCTTCAAATCCTGCCATCCTGATTCTCTTCTCCCCTGATTCTGGCGCCGCTCCGTTCCATCATTCTCTTGACGATGCTGCCGTGGACCTGGCTCACCTCTGAGTCCGTAAGTGTCCTGTCAGCGGCCCGGTAGGAAAAACGCAATCCCAGGCTCTTCATGCCCTCCGGTATACCTTTACCTTCATATACATCAAAAATACGGACTTTTTCAAGCAATTCTTCATGGATATCCAGCGCAAAGCGGATCATGTCCTCCGCCTGCCGCTCCTGCGAAACGAGGAAAGCCACATCCCGGGAGCTGGAAGGAAATTTCGAAACGTCCCGGTAGGAAAGTTCGTCCGAAAAGCAGCGGCCCAGGCTGTCCAGATCGATTTCAAAAACCATTGCACGATTCTTCAAATCCATGCGCGCCAGCACATCCGGATGTACTTCGCCGAGGAACCCGATGACCGCTTCCCCCGCAGTGATGCCGCAACACCTTCCGGGATGCAGAAAGGGTTCGCGCAGATCTGCCCTGAAACCGACCCGTCCAATCTTCAGATCATCCAGCAGGCCCTCGACGCAACCTTTGATGTCATAAAAATCCGCGTTGACTTCCTTGAAGTGCCAGCCGTCATCATAACGCGCCCCGGTCAATAAACCGCAGACCCTGTTGATTTCCACCGGCAGGTCGCCCGGCTTCCCGGCCAGAAAAATCCGGCCCGTTTCAAAGATCTTCAAGTCGAAGCAACCGGCATGGGCATTTTTCCGCATGGTCTCCAGAAGGCTGTAGACCAGCGTGGTCCGCATCACCGACTGCTCCTCCGTCAGCGGATTCCGGATTCTGACCAGATTTCGCCGCGCATCGCCGGCATCGAGTGAGAGCTGATCCGGTGCGGCCGGCGTGATGAAGCTGTAGGTGATCACCTCGGAATATCCGCAGCCGTTCAGGAGTCGCCGAATGCGCTCCTCGAGGACTTTCTTCCGGTCCTTCTCCAGGGTCAGATGGGATGCGGCGGGCAGCGTCTCCGGAACATGGTCGTAGCCGTAAAGCCGCGCGATCTCCTCGATCAAATCGATTTCCCGGCTGATATCCACGCGGAATGTCGGCGGCGTCACCCGAAACCGCTGGCGGTCTTCCCGGGTCACCGTCATCTCGAGGCCCTCCAGGATGCGGATCATTCTGGCCGCCGTGATTCTTGTGCCGAGGAGCGCGTTGACCCGGGGGACCCGCAGGGGAATGTTTTCCGCGGCGCCGATCTTCCGGGGATACTGATCGATGTAACCGCGGCAGATCGTGCCGCCGGAGGTTTCCGCGATCAACTGTGCCGCCCGGTTCAGTGCCCGGACCACCCCCTCGGGGTCGATGCCCCGCTCAAAGCGGAAAGCCGCATCGGTGCTCATTCCCAGCCAGCGGGAGGATCTGCGGATCGATGCGGGATCGAAATAGGCGCTCTCCAGCAGCACCGTGGCGGTATCCTCCTTCACCTCCGAGTTGAGCCCCCCCATGATGCCGGCGATGGCCACGGGTTTGACGCCGTCACAGATCATGAGCGTTTCGGCGCGGAGCATCCGCTCCTTTTCGTCCAGAGAGACAAAGGGCTCCCCTTCCCGGGATTTCCGGACAACGATCCGCCCCTCCTCGAGAAACCGGAAATCGAAGGCATGCAGGGGCTGACCGTACTCCATCATGACGAAATTGGTCACATCCACGACATTGTTGATGGCGCGCAGCCCAACGGATTCCAGGCGCCGCCGCATCCAGGCCGGCGAAGGCCGGATGTCGACGTCACGAATAACCCGTGCCGTGTACCGGGGGCAGGCATCGGGATCGAGAATCCGGACCGACGTGATTCCTTGGATGTCCTCACTGTTTTCGGTGAACGAGATTTCCGGCCTTCTGAGCTTCCGGCCCGTGATGGCCGCCACTTCCCGCGCCACCCCGATGATGGACAGACAGTCCGAGCGGTTCGGCGTGACGCCGATGTCCAGAACCGTGTCGCGCAAATCCAGGGCATCCGCGAGATCCTGCCCCGGCTGCAGTCCGTCAGGCAGAATCAGGATGCCCGTGTTGTCCGGACCGATGCCGAGCTCTTCTTCAGAGCACAGCATGCCCTCGGAGCGTTCGCCGCGGATGAGCGAACGCTTGATGGTGTAGCCCCCGGGAATGGTTGCACCCACCATGGCCAGGGGAACGACATCGCCCGCATGGATGTTGGCGGCGCCGCAGACGATCGGCAGGGTCTCCGTCCCGGTGGCCACTTCACAGAGGGACAGCTTGTCCGCATTCGGGTGGGGCTTGACGGACAGGATTTTCGACACCACCACCCGGGTAAAATCGGGCGACACGTCGCGGACGGCGTCCACCTCGAGGCCCGCCATGGTCAGCCGGTCGGCCAATTCCGCAGGTGTGAGATCGACATCAACGTAATCCCTGAGCCACCGCAGACTGATAAGCATAAACACACACCTCGAAATTCCGATTGACGAAGACAGCGAACACGCTGCCGGCGGCGGCGAATCCCGGTCCCCGGAAATTTTTTTTCATGCAAAGGCAAAGCCGTATTGGAATGCGGACAAAATGGTCAGAACTGCTCCAGGAAGCGCCGGTCATTTTCATAAAACAGCCGGATGTCGGAAACGCCGTACTTCAGCATGGCGATCCGCTCCAGGCCCAGGCCGAAGGCAAAGCCGGAAACCGCTTCCGGATCATATCCCACATTAATGAAAACCTGCGGGTCGACCATGCCGGACCCCAGGATCTCCAGCCAGCCACTCTGCCCGCAGACGCGGCAGCCGCTTCCATGGCACATCACGCATCGAATGTCCACTTCGGCGCTGGGCTCCGTAAAGGGAAAGAAACTGGGTCGAAACCGGATGGCGGTCGCTTCACCGAAAACTTTTCTAATGAAGAAGGTCAGGGTGCCCTTCAGATCGCCGAACGTGATTCCCCTGTCGACCAATAGACCCTCGATCTGGTGGAACATGGGCGTATGGGACACGTCGGAATCGGGACGGTAGACGCGCCCCGGCGAGAGGATCCGTACCGGCGGTTTTCGTTTTTCCATCGTCCGGATTTGAACGGGGGAGGTATGCGTCCGCAGGACGATGTTTTCTTCCACGTAAAAGGTGTCCTGCATGTCCCGGGCAGGATGGTTCTTGGGGATGTTCAGGGCTTCGAAATTGTAATAATCCGTCTCGACTTCCGGACCTTCCTCCACGGAAAACCCCAGCATGGAAAAGATTTCCGTAATTTCGCGACGGATCTGCGTGACGGGGTGGAGCCTTCCATACCGGATGCCCCGGCCGGGGAGGGTGACATCCATCTTCTCCCGAAGCAGCGCCTCGCCCCGATTGCGGAAGGCAATGTCCTGAAGGGCGCTGTCGATCTTTCGGATCAGCGCCTCCTTGACCTCGTTGGAGCGCTTCCCGAAAAGCGGCCTTTCCTCGACCGGTACCCCGGCAATGTTCCGAAGCAGACCCGTGAGCAGGCCCTTTCTCCCGAGATACCGGGTCTTGACGGCCAGGAGTTCCTCTTCCGTTGCGGCCCGCTCCAGCTCGCCTTCCGCTTTTTGCTGAAGCTCCTCCAGATCCCGGATCATGCCGCCAGTTTGCCCTTTGCGACGGTTGCAATCTCGGCAAACGCCTTTGCGTCATACACGGCCAGATCGGCCAGGACTTTGCGATCCATATCGACATGGGCCTTTTTCAGCCCGTCGATCAGACGGCTGTAGGAGATGTCATTCAGGCGGGCAGCGGCGCTGATCCGTACAATCCAAAGCCGCCGGAAATCGCGCTTCCTCGCCCTGCGGTCCCGATAGGCGTATTTCATCGCCCGATCGACGGCCTCCGTTGCGGTCCGGAGCAGACGGCTCCGCGCCCCGAAGAAGCCCTTGGCCATCTTCAGGATCTTTCTTCTTTTCTTCTTGGCGGTAATCGCCCTTTTCACCCTCGGCATTTCTTCTTCTCCGTTCTGTGCTTCAATGATTCAAGCGTAGGGAATGAGCTTCTTGATTTCCCGCTCGTCGGTTTTATCGAGAATCGCTCCCTTTCTCAAATTTCTTTTTCGTTTCGTAGTTTTGGACGTCAGGATGTGGCTGGCAAAGGCTTTGCTTCTCTTGACCTTGCCGCTTCCCGTCAGGCTGAAACGTTTGGCCGCACCGCGGTGTGTCTTGATCTTTGGCATGTTTTTTCCCTTCTTCTTCGTTTGATATCTGCAACCGGCGCCGGATCTACTTCTTCGGCGACAGGATCATGATCATGTTTCTTCCTTCCAGCTTTGGATGTTGCTCGATGACGGCGCCGTCGGCCAGAGATTCCCGGATCTCTTCCATGATCTTCCTCCCCAGTTCGGCATAGGTGATTTCCCGCCCCCGGAACATCATTGTGATCTTGACCTTGTCACGCTGCTCGAGAAATTTCCGGACATGCCGGATCTTGACCTGAAGATCATGCGCCTCTGTCTTGGGCCTCAAACGGATTTCCTTGATCTGGATGACCGTCTGGCTTTTTTTCGCGTCCTGAAGCTTCTTGCTCTGCTGATACCGAAACTTCCCGTAGTCCATGATCCGGCAGACCGGCGGCGTGGAATTGGGCGCCACTTCAACCAGATCAAAACCGCCTTTGGCCGCTTCCGCCAAAGCATCCGCCAGCGCGAGGATTCCAAGCTGGGCCCCCTCGGCGTCGATCACGCGGACGGTTGCCGCCCGGATCTCACGGTTAATCCTCAAATCCTTAGCTATAGTTCACCTCCTGATGCTTCCCGTCATGAATGAAGTCTCACTGGTACCGATCGCACTGTTCCCTCACCCGCGCGACAAAGTCTTCAACGCCGATCGACCCGAGGTTCCTGCCGTCCCGCTGGCGGGGCGAAACCTGCCCCGCCTCCATTTCCCGGTCGCCGATAACCAGCATGTAGGGAATCTTCTGCATCTGGGCCTGCCGGATCTTGAAGCCGAGCTTTTCGTTTTCAAACCCCTTTTCAGCGCGGATTCCCGCTTCAACCAGTTGCCGGTGAACCGTCTCTCCATAGGGAATATGCTTGTCCGTCACGGACAGGAGCACGGCCTGAACCGGCGAAAGCCAGACCGGAAAGGCGCCGGCGTAATGTTCGATCAGGACGCCCATGAACCTTTCAATGGCCCCCAGGATCACCCGGTGCAGCATGACCGGGCGATGCTTCTCCCCATCCGGGCCGATATAGCTGAGATCAAAACGCTCCGGAAGTGTGAAATCGCACTGGATGGTGGCACACTGCCATTTCCGCTTCAGCGCATCCTTCAGCTTGAAATCGATCTTGGGACCATAAAAGGCCCCGTCGCCCTCATTGATGTCGTAACGCATTTTGCCGTCCCGAAGGGCGCCCTCCAGGGCCGAAGTCGCAAGCTCCCAGTCCTCGTCGGAACCGATGGACTTCGACGGCCGGGTGCTGAGTTCCACCTCGTATTCGAACCCGAAAATTTTCATCGCGTACGCCACAAAATCGGCGATGGCGCGAATCTCGGCATTGAGCTGCTCCGGCATGCACAGAATGTGGGCGTCGTCCTGCGTGAACTGGCGAGCCCGCATCAGGCCGTGCAGCACGCCGGTTTTTTCGTGGCGATGAACGGTGCCCAGTTCAAAGTAGCGCAGGGGAAGATCCCGGTAGCTGCGAATCTTCGATTTGTAGATCAGCATGTGGGACAGGCAGTTCATCGGTTTGATCCCGTACTCCTGATCTTCCACTTCGGTGTAGTACATGTTCTCCCGGTAATGCTCGTAATGGCCCGATTTCTTCCAGAGGTCGGCCTTGAGAATCTGCGG
>JAXDBM010000010.1:0-3829 GCA_034678725.1 Syntrophales bacterium
CGCGCCTCCCGCTACCGCATGACGATCCAGTGGAAAAACCGCCGGGCCAGGTAGTACAGGTGCCGGAGCGAACGGACGGACCGGATCTGGTAGAGGAGAATGCCGGGCCGCATGTAGAACCTCAGGAAGGCCAGCCGCTGCCAGCGCTTCAGCGCCTTTCGCGTGAGCCCGTCCGGCACGTAGGCCGCGTTCATGAAATAGAAATGCGTCCAGTCCACCTCCCCCAGCCTGCCGCCGGCCTGGAGCATGCGGAAGCTCTCCGACCCGGGAAAGGGGAGATAGGTGAAGTAGTTGGCCCGCTTCAGCGGGAGCTCGGCGGAAAAGCGGATCGTCTCCCGGATCGTCGCCGCGGTCTCGCCGGGATACCCGAGGATGAAGAATCCGGCCATGTCGATACCGGCCCGCCGGATCATCCGCACGGAGGACCGGATCCCCTCCTTCGTCGTCCCTTTCCGCATCAGCTTCAGCATCCGGTCGGAGCCGGACTCGATGCCCAGCGAGATCAGGTAGAGGCCGGTGTCCTTCATCAGGCCGAGCAGCTCCTCATCCAGGGCGTCCATGCGGACGCCGTTCGGCACGGCCCAGCTCATCCCCAGGCTCGCCGCCTTGAGCTGCCTCAGCAGCGACTTCGCATAGTCCCGGTCCTGGGTGAAGTTGTCGTCCACGACGTGGAACTCCCGGATCCCGAACCGGCGGCGCAGATATTGAATCTCGTCCAGCACATGGCCGGCGCTCCGCCTGCGGATCTTCCGGCCCGACACGACATGCCCCGCGCAGAACGTGCACGGGTAGGGGCAGCCCCGGGTCACGATGACGGGCGCGATGGGGAATTGCCGGTAGAAGGCGCCGTGCTGGGATTCCGGGTAGGTCTCCGGCCGGATGATGTCCCAGGCCGGCATCCCGAGTGCGTCCAGGTCTTCGGGAAAAACGGGGAGCTTCGACCGGATCCGGCCGTTGTCGCGCCAGACCAGGCCCGGAACGGCGCGGTAGTCCGCCTGTCCGTCCCGCAGGCCGTCCAGGAGCATCGGAAGCCCCGTTTCCGCTTCGCCGACGAAGGCGAAATCCAGATCCTTGCCGGCCCGGTGAAACAGGTCCTCGGGCATGGCCGAGGGGTGGGGCCCCCCGACAACGGTGACTGTTTCCCGGCTCACCCGCTTCGCCGCCTTCAGGGCCTCGGTGACGAAGCGAAGATCGAAGGTGTAGCACTGCAAACCCACAACGTCCGGGCGGCTGCTTTCGAGCACGGACTCCAGTTTTTCGATCGGGATATTTTCCCGAATGCAGTCGAGGATGGCGACCTCATGCCGTCCGCGGATCGCCGTGGCCAGGTAGCCCAGACCAAGGGAGGGCTGAATGTGATCGCTCAGGTTGTGGGGCTTGACCAGGAGGACTTTCATCAATCCGTGAACCGGTACCGGATCAGGGCCGCGACGGCGCCGATCCCGTGCTTCCAGGAAATTTTCTTCCCCTCTTCGTAGGTCCGGCCGTAGTAGGAGATGGGCATCTCGTAAACCCGCAGGCACCGGTTCTTGAAGATCTTGGCCGTGATTTCCGGCTCCACGGAAAAGTCGTCCGACCGGATGCGAATCTGCCGGATCACCTCGCTTCGAAACATCTTGTAGCAGGTCTCCATGTCGGTCAGCGTCGTGTTGTACAGCAGGTTGGTCAGGAACGTCAGGAAGCCGTTTCCGACGCGGTGCCAGAACATGTAGACCCGCTGAGGCTTGCCGCCGGAGAGCCGCGAACCGAAAACGACGTCGGCCACGCCGTCCCGAATCGGCCGGATCATCTCGCTGAACTCGGCCGGGTCGTACTCCAGATCGGCGTCCTGTATGACGACCACCTCTCCCGTCACATGCTGAAAGGCGGCCCGCAGTGCCGCGCCCTTGCCGCGGTTCCGGTCATGAAAGAACAGGCGCACACGGCCGTCAAAGGCCGCCGCTCTCAAAAGCTCCGCCGTGCCGTCCGTGGAGCCGTCGTCCACGACGACAAGCTCGCAGACGATCTCCAGCCGCAGGACCTTCCCGATGATCGCGAGCACCGTCTCCCGCTCGTTGTAGACCGGCATCACCACCGACAGGACCGCCTCCGTCATGGCCGCCTCCCCTTCTTGCGATGCTTCTCCCGGATCAGCCTTTCCTTCACCGGCGTTGCGGCCCCGCCGGCAAGCGCCTGCTCCGGCGTCCTCGCCGCCATGAAAAAGAGGAAAACGGCGCTGGGCCAGAGCTGCATGTACAGGCGGTTCAGCGAGGTCATCAGGTGGTAGTTCAGCTCATAGGGCGCGACGAGGTGGATCGCGAAGTAACCGGCCAGCATCAGGATCAGGACGGCGGCGCCGGCTTGAAGGTTCAGCCGGTCCCTTCCGTCGATCCGGACCCCGATCAGGGCGAGATAGACGGCCAGCAGGATGACGTTGACGAGGCCCGGGTTGAAATGGATGCCCGTGCGGATGTCGGCGAACCCCTGCGTGAAGCTGAGTCCCGTCAGGACGTAGGCCTTGAGGATTTCATAGTACCGGTGCGGGTCGAAGAGCCTCGGCATGATCTGCTGGAAGGTCTGACCGGCAAAGAGGTGGCTGGAGAGCGCCAGATTCACTTTGAAGACGGCCACGACGGCGAGGACCGGCGCCGCGCCCGCGGCGATCCAGAGGAGTTGCCTTGCCGCTTCCTTCCCGCCGCCGGAGAAGGCCGTGAGGACCAGGCGGGCCAGGACGAACAGGATGAAAAAGAGCAGCCCCTCGTTCTTCGTCCAGGCTGCGAGCCCCGCCGCGAGGCCCGCGAGAACGAGGAGCCCGTTTCCCCCCGCGGCATCCCGGTCATGAAGGAAGACGAACACGAAGGAGAGCAGGAAGAACAGGGCCAAGGGAATGTCGGAGAACTGCGCCGCGCCGAGGACGACGAAAAAGGGAGTCCCCATCAGGACGAGCCCGCCCAGAAAACCCTGGCTCCGGCCGCGCAGCAGGGCCAGGGCCGCCCAGACCGCCCCGGCGGCGGCAAAGGTGAAGAGGCTGGCCAGCAGGACCGGCCCCTGCAGCGTCTCACTGCCCGCGTACTGCCAGGACCGAACGACGGAGAGGGGCACGAGCAGGGGGTAGTCCAGGTGGGTCCAGTCCAGGGCCTCGGTGAACATGCCGCGCCACGCCTCGCCGCTCCGGTAGATGAAGCGGGCGTGAAAATTCCAGATCCACCAGGCGTCCCACTTTCCATGGGGCTCCCTCAGGGTGGCGATGGCGAAGGTCGCGGCCGATGCCGGCAGAGCGCCGCAGAACAGGGCCGGCAGCGCCCATTGGAATTTGAACCTCCCGGCCGGTTCGGCCTCCCCGGGACCGTTCCTCAGCCGGTTCTTCCGGAAGGCGAAAAAAACCAGGGCCGCAAGCGCAAGGGCCGCCGCGGCCTCAACGACGAAGACTGCGCGGGGCCGGCCGGCGAGCAGGCCGAGGACGCAGAGGCAGGATGTCAGCCCCGTGCCCAGGACGGCGCCGGCCGTTATGTGAAGCAGGATCCCCGCCGGCCGCTTCGCCAGCGCCGGTGCGAGGGTGAAGGACAGGAGCGTCCCGATCACGGCGGAAACGGCGAGGGACAGCAGGACCGGGAGCGTCATGGTTTCCGATCCTTTCGGTAAAGGATGAGGCCGTCCCCGAAATCCCGAAGGGGGACCAGCGCATTTTTCGCGAGCAGGGCGGGGTCGGGCGCGCCGGTGATGTAGTTGCCCACCACGAGCGGGTGATCGGGACTGTTGTGGACGATCACCGGGGCCAGCGTGTACTGCGTCAGCATGTACTGCGCCAGGAACTCGACATCCCGCAGGGTCCGCTCGTAGAGGAAGATCT
>JAXDBM010000011.1:0-62594 GCA_034678725.1 Syntrophales bacterium
GGGCCAGGACCTCGCCGCATCCCTGGCAGGCGCGGTGCCCCGGGCTGAAGAGCTCCTTCTTTTCGATCAGCTTGGGCGCGAATATCTCAAAGTTCTGGACGGTATTCATCATTCTCTCACCCCGTAAAATTCATAGGTTTCTTCTTTCTTCTTCCCGGCCCGCTCGAACATGGCGATGAAGTCCTCCACCGCCACGTCCCGGCCGCCCAGGCCCATGATGTAATTGACGATCCGGGGCCTTTCGCGGTCATGGAACAGGAGCGACTTGATGTCCGTCGCCAGGGGGCCGCCGGCCCCGCCGAAGGAAATGGCCCGGTCCATCACGATGAGGGTCTTGCAGCCTTGAATGGCCGCCCGCAGCTCGTCCAGCGGGAAGGGCCGCCACAGGCGGACCTTCACCAGGCCGATCGACTGCCCCTTCTTTTTCAGCTCGTCCACGGCGACGGAGGCCGTCTCACCCATGGATCCCATAGTGAGGATCATCGTTTCGGCGCCCTTGTTCTTGTAGGTTTCCACGGGATGGTAGTGCCGGCCGAACTGCCGGCCCCACTCGTTCCAGATCTTGACGATGGTCTTCTTGGAGTTGATCAACGCCGCATCCTTGGCCTTCATGGTTTCCGTAAAGATATCGGGCATGTTGAAGCATCCCATGGAGAGGGGCCGGTCCGGGTGCAGCGTGGCGTAGGGAACGCGGTCCGGGAGGAACCGGTTGACCTCCTCCTGCGAGGGGAATTCGAGGGGCTCGATCATGTGGGTCAGTTGGAATCCGTCCATGTTCAGGACCGTCGGCAGCATGATGTCGGGATGCTCCGCGATCCGGAAGGACTGGATGGTCATGTCGATCACTTCCTGGCCGTTTTCCGCGTGCATCTGGATCCAGCCGCAGTCCCGCTGGGGCATGATGTCCGTGTGGTCGTTCCAGATGTTCAGCGGTCCCGAGATGGCGCGGTTCGCGTTCCCCATGACCACGGGCAGCCGCATCGCCGAGACGATGGGAAGGATCTCGTGCATCAGCATCAGGCCCTGGGAACTGGTGGCCGTGTAGACCCTTGCCCCCGTGGCGCAGGCGCCCGCGCAGGCGCTGATCGACGAATGCTCCGACTCGACGGTGATGAACTCCGCGTCGATGCGGCCGTCGTGGACGATGTCCGAGAGGTGCTCCGCGATGTGGGACTGGGGCGTGATCGGGTAGACCGCCGCCACATCGATGTTGCACAGGCCGACGGCCTCCGCCGCCGCGATCCCGACTTCCATTCCAACGCGCTTGCCCATACTACACCTCCTCCTCGACCATGGCGATCGCCCGGGGCCAGCATTCATGGGCGCAGATCCCGCAGCCCTTGCAGTAGTCCAGGTTCGCCTCGAAAAAACCCTCCGCGGTTTCGGAAATGCAGGCTTCCGGGCAGAAGATGTAGCAGATGCCGCATTTGATGCATTTCTTGTTGTCCCAGATGGGGCGCTGGGCCCGCCAGCTGCCCGTTTTATACGTACTGGCGCTTCCCGGGGTGAAAACGATGCAACCGGGATTCACTTCCTGCCAGGCTTCCGGCCATTTCTTCTGTTTCATCGGCACACCTCAATATTTTACTTGGATATTTTGACGTCGTTGTAGGCCCGCTTCAAGGCATTTTCGTTTTTGTGAGCGATCCGGCCGAAGCGCTCTTCGATCGGGGCGTTGAGGGACTCGAACTTCAGGATCTTCGTGGCCTTGAGCACCGCCCCCAGCATGGTCGTGTTGGCGATGGGGACCCCCAGCTCCTCCCGGGCGATGTGCGTTGCGTCAACCGTGGCCAGCCTTCCGGCGTAGTTCAGCTTCTCCCGAATCTCCTTTTCCGGCTTGGCCGTGTTGACGACCAGCAGTCCGCCGGGCTTCAGGCCTTCCGTAACATTGACCAGGCCGATGAGGCTCGGATCGAGGACGACCACCACATCGGGATGGTAGATGCCGGAACGGATCTTGATCGGCTTTTCGGACACCCGGTTATAGGCCATGACCGGCGCACCCCGGCGCTCGGGCCCGAATGCCGGGAAGCCCTGGGCGTACTTTCCTTCCTCGATCGCCGCCAGGGCAAGCAGCTCCACGGAGGTCACCGCGCCCTGGCCGCCCCTTCCATGCCACCTTACTTCAATCATTTGATTTTTCTCCCGTCTGTTGGATTACTGCGTCTGATGATATGTTCGAGATGTCTGATAGTGGGACGCCCCCTCTTATGCGAAATTATATTCATTGTCAACAGCAAATTTGGCGGCTGGGGAACCGGCTATCGGGAAGGTGCGAGCGGAGTGTTTTCACATGCGGCGCGGCCGCGAACCCGCGGCCCGGTCCCGGCGTGCCTCTGATCCGCGCGCTATTCCGGGAGACTTTGATAAAGATCCCCGCCCTGAGCGTCGTTGATGACAACCAGGGGCATCCGGTCCACTTCCAGCCGCAGAATGGCCTCCGGCCCGAGGTCTTCATAGGCCGCCACGTCCGCCCTTATGACGCACCGCGATGTCAGGGCGGCAATGCCGCCGATGGCGCCAAAGTAGACGGCCCCGTGCTTTCGGATCGCCGCGATGACCTCCGGCGAGCGCTTCCCCTTGCCGATCATTCCCCGCAATCCCCGCTCGATCAGGGCCGGGGTGCAGGCGTCCATTCGGTAGCTGGTCGTCGGCCCGATGGATCCGATGACGCGACCCGGCCGGGCGGGCGTCGGGGCCGCGTAAAACAGGGTCACGCCCTCGATTTCGATGGGAAGGGGACTGCCCTGCCGGAGCGCCTCGAAAAGACGGCGGTGCGCCGCATCGCGGCCCGTGTAGATTTCCCCGCTCAGAAATACGCCGTCTCCGGCGCGCAGGCGCCGGCAGAGGTCGGGAGTCAGGGGGGTTCGAATGTTCACGGAATTTTTCAAGTGTGCCGGCCTCCGCCCTTCAGAGGATTGCCTCTCGGTGCCGCACGGCGTGGCACTGGATGTTGACGGCCACGGGAAGGCTCGCGATGTGGCAGGGCATCATCTCGGCGTGCACGGCCAGGGCGGTGGTTCTGCCGCCGTATCCCTGGGGGCCGATGCCCAGCCGGTTGATTTCCGCGAGCAGCTCCTCCTCCAGCCCGGCCAGCCGGGGATCCCTCCGGTTTTTTTCGCCCAGCGGGCGGAGCAGGGCCTTCTTCGCCAGGATCGCCGCCATTTCGATGTCGCCGCCGATGCCCACACCGATCACAGTGGGCGGGCAGGGATTCGGCCCCGCCGCGGCGACCCGGCCGATGATGAATTCCTTGACGCCTTCCCATCCCGCCGCCGGGACCAGCATGGCCACGCCGCTCATGTTTTCGCTGCCGCCGCCCTTGGGCATGGCCGTGATCCGGATCTGCCGGCCCCGGACGATCTCGGTGTGAACGACGGCCGGCGTGTTGTCGCCGGTGTTCATGCGGGTGAAGGGATCGCAGATCGATTTGCGGAGAAACCCCTCCCCGTAGGCCTGCCGGACGCCCTCCTGAACGGCGTCCTGAAAGTCGCCGCCGGTCACGTGCACGTCCTGACCGATCTCGGCGAAAACGATGGCCAGCCCCGTGTCCTGGCATAGCGGCATGCGATCCTGCGCGGCAATCTCCGCGTTTTCAAGGATCCGGTCCAGGACGTAACGGCCCAGGCCCGACGTTTCCGAAGCTCTGGCCCGCTGGAGCGAATCCTTCACATCCGGTTCCAGTTCCGTGTTGGCTTCGACGAAGAGCCGCCGAACGGCGGCCGTGATGATCGGGCAGGCGATCTCTCGCACGGAGTTCATGGCTGTTGCATTCCCCGCCGGAATTCGAGCGACTTGGCCAGGGTCATGCGGTCGAGGTACTTCAGGTCGCCGCCGACGGGTACCCCCTGCGCAATCCGGCTGACTTTGACCGGCAGATCCTTGACCATCCTCATGATCAGCAGGGCGGTCGATTCGCCCTGCACGCTGGGGTTCGTCGCCAGGATGATCTCCCGAATCCCGTCCCGTTGAATCCGTTCGACCAGCGCCTGCAGCCGCAGGTGCTCCGGCCCGATGCCGTCGAGCGGTGCCAGGACCCCGTGGAGCACATGGTAAATCCCCCGGAAGCCGCCGCTGTCTTCAATCGCAATCAGCGAATCCGGCTCCTCCACCACACATAGCACCTCCCGGTCCCGGGAGGCGTCGCCGCAGATTTCGCATCGTTCGCCCTCGGCCAGGTTGAAGCAGAGGGAGCAGAGCCGGATTCTCCGCTTGACTTCCAGAATGCTGTCCGCCAGCCGTCCCGCGTCCTCCTCGGGAAGGCGAAGGATGTGGGTGGCCAGCCGCGTGGCCGTCTTTTCACCGATGCCGGGAAGCCGGCCGAGTTCCTGGATCAGGCGTTTGATGGGGAGCGCATAACCTGTCATCGTGAGGCGTTCTTCCTTTTCGCGGTTTCAACGGAAATTTGCCGGGGATGCTCAGGAAAGCCCGGGGATGCTCAGACCGCCGGTGATCTTGGCCATCTCCGCCGCGGCCATCTCCTGGGCCTTGCGGACCCCTTCGTTGACCGCCGCGATGATCAGGTCCTGGAGCATGTCCAGGTCTTCCGGATTCACCACTTCCCGGTCGATCTTCAGGGAGACGAGTTCGTGCTTGCCGTTGACCAGGACGGAGACCATGCCGCCGCCCGCCGAGGCCTCCACGGTCTTGAGCGCAAGCTGGTCCTGGAGCTGGGCCATCCGCTCCTGAAGCTTTTTCGCCTGTTTCATGATGTTTCCAAAATTCTGCACGGATCGAAAACCTCCTTGGTGGTGATGGTTGGGCCGGGACGCCGCCGCGCTCAGGTGGAAGGCGTGTCCGTGAGGATGACCTCGCGGACCTCGGCGCCCTCGAACATATCGAGAACCTTCTGCAGCAGGGGCTGGTTCAGGGCCTGCCTGCGGATTTCGCTGTTCCTGCCGTTCCTGCCGTTGCCCCCGGCATTCGAGGAAGCGCTTTCCGGGTCTGGTTCCGTGGTTTCAATGTCGACGGAAACGTCCTTTTTGAAGAAATCCCGGGTGATTTCGAGAAGTCGCGCCCGCTGGGACTTCTCGTTGATGTCGTCGAGAAAGATGTATCCCCTCTGGAAGCCGATCCGCAGCCGCCCCGCTTCAAAGCCGAGGCATTTTCCGGGTTCGATTTTCGACCAGAGGAGGGGGCTTTGTTTTTTCAGGAAGGACCGGTAATCCTCCCAGAGACTTTCCGGGTCCCGGCTTTCGCCGATGCCGTGTTCCGCCGCCCCGCCCCCCGTTTCCGCTTTTTCGAATGGCGTCCGTGCCTCCCTGCGGTTGTTCGCGGGCCGGTTCGCGGAGTGCCCCGGGCCGGGCTTTTCAGGCGCCGACTCCCCGCTATTCACCGGCTTTCCGGGAACGGGCCGTCCCGGGTTCGCCGTCAGTCTCTTTTCCAGGCCCTCCATCTTCGAAAGGACTTCATCGATCGGGATCATGGGCTCAAGATAGGCCATTCGCACCAGGGTGGTTTCCAGATTGATTCTCGGGTTCGGGCTTCGCCGGATCGTCTCCTCTTCGGCCATCAGGATGTCCAGCAGGCGCTGAAGTGTTTCCCGGGGGATGCCCTCCGCCTGGGCCGCGAGCCTGGCGCGGTCTTCGTCCGTCACGTCCGGAAGGTCCCGGTCCCCGCCGAGGATCTTCGTCAGCAGCAGATTCCGGAAATGACCCAGCAGCGTTTCATGAAAGTGCTTCACGTCCAGACCGGCGTAGTACCCCTCTTCGACGATCTGCAGGCACTTTCCGGCATCCCTCGCGAGGACCGCCTCGGACAGGGAGAAGAGGAATCGCCGGTCCGAAAGGCCAAGCAGCTCTTCCAGGTCCCGGTCCTGAATGTCGGCGCCGGCGTAGGAGATGGCCTGGTCGAAAATACTCTGGGCGTCCCGCATGCTGCCTTCTCCGGCGGCGGCAATCCAGTTCAGCCCCCGCTCGGTGACGGAGATGCCCTCCGCCCCGGCGATCTTGCGCAGGTTGTCCGCGATCTGCCGAAGCGGGATTCTTCGAAAGTCGTGGCACTGGCAACGGGAGAGGATCGTCGCGGGGATCTTGTGGGTCTCGGTGGTGGCAAAGATGAAGACGACATGCGCCGGCGGCTCTTCAAGCGTCTTCAGCAGGGCATTGAAGGCCTCTCTCGTCAGCATGTGGACTTCGTCGATGATGTAAATCTTGTAGCGGGACGACAGGGGCAGAAACTTGAGGTTTTCCCGCAGCTCCCGGATCTCGTCGATGCCCCGGTTGGAGGCCCCGTCGATCTCCCGGACATCCATGGCGATTCCGTCCGTGATTTCCCGGCAGTTGACGCAGGCGTTGCAGGGAGTGGGCGTGGGCCCCGTCTCGCAGTTCAGCGCCTTGGCCATGATGCGGGCGACGGACGTCTTCCCCACGCCCCGGGGACCGCTGAAAATAAAGGCGTGGGCGATGCGGTCGTAGCGGATGGCGTTCTGAAGGGTTTTGACCGCCTGCTCCTGTCCGAGGACCTCCTCGAAGGACTGGGGCCTCCATTTGCGGGCTAAAACGAGGTAATCCATGCGTGCGGTGAAAATCGTCTAAAGTCAGGGCGCTGCGATGTGGAAAAGAAGGATAGCCAGGTTGACCTGCAGCACACGTCGGCACTTGCTACCGCTGCTTCCTTCCGGACCTGACGGGGTTCGCAATCCTCCATTGCACAGGGCCCGGCTATCCGTTCTTGGCGGAGAGAGGGGGATTCGAACCCCCGGTACACCTTTGGGGGCATACACACGATTTCCAGTCGTGCTCCTTCAGCCGCTCGGACATCTCTCCGGATTTCTGCCATGGTCTGGTTTTCGTCTCCGTTTCCGGCCGGTTTCGGCGTACCGGTGAAGCCGACCCGCGGAGACCGGTGAAAGACGGCTTCGCAGGCCGCGAATCATCCTTCCCGGGCGTGCATTCACTCACGAATGTGCAGAATGGCGGAGAGAGGGGGATTCGAACCCCCGTGGGAGCTTGTGGCCCCCAAATCGATTTCGAGTCGATCCCGTTACGACCACTTCGGTATCTCTCCGCGAATCTCTGTCATTCCGAAAGGGCGGCGGATGATATCCGCTTTTCCCTAAAAAATCCACTTAAAATTTCCGCGCAGATCTCTTTCTGAATCCCGCGGGTTACCGCTACTGTGTGGTTCAGCCTGCGGTCTTCGAACAGGCGGTACAACGACACCACGCCCCCGTTTTTCGGGTCGTCGGCCCCATAGACGACCCGGCCGATCCGGGCCTGCAGGATGGCGCCGGCGCACATGATGCAGGGCTCCAGAGTGACGTAGAGGGTGGCGCCGGCGAGCCGGTAGTTCCCCGTTTTTTCCGCTGCCCGGCGGATCGCCAGCATCTCCGCGTGAGCCGACGGATCCTTGAGCGTGATCGGACCGTTGTGCGCCGTCGACAGAATCTCGCCGCCGCAGGTCACCACGGCACCGACGGGCACTTCCCCCCGCTCGAGGGCCAGGCGGGCCTGTTCGAGGGCCAGGCGAATGAAGGTGTCGTCCGTTTTCATGCGGTGATGCCGGAAAATTCGGATTTGGGAATTTCCCTTGAAAAAGATCAAATACTTTTGGGGTTTTGTCAAGTCAAATGCAGTTTCGGGCCTGTCCTGCTCTTCGGCCGCGGAGACGGAACGGGTCGGGGGCGGGACGCATAAAAGTTGCTTTTTTTTCATCCCCCGGCCTATAAGGGCCGTCATGGAAGAGATCTCACATCGCGCGTCGCAGAGAATCCTGGTCCTGGCCATTGTCCTTTCCCTGACCGGTCACCTCGTGATGCTGGTGGTGACGGGCCTGATGGTGCCCGACGCCGCTAACGACCAGACTCCGTTTCTGTCTGTTGAGCTCAGTGATCCGAACGTTGTCATGGATGACCGGCCACCGGATTCGAATCCGGGGGAAGCGGGACCCGCTTCGGAGGGCGGGCAGGAGGGAACGGCCTCGCGAACCCGGTTGGAGGATACCGTCGACCTGGGCGATTCGAACAGCCCCTACATTCCCTATCTGAAGAAGCTCAAGAAAAAGATTGCCGCCCTCTGGGGATACCCCAGGCAGGCCTATGAACGGAAGGAGGAGGGCGATGTGGTGGTCCGATTTTCTCTGAACCGGAACGGCGCTCTGGAGAAGTCCCTCGTCGTGACGTCGTCAGGCTCGGCCTTCCTGGACCTGGGGGCGATGGAGGTGATCGACGCGGCGGCCCCCTACGACCCTTTTCCCCGGGAGATGAACCTGGTTCGGCTGCACGTTGTGGCCACGTTCAAATATCGTCTGGATCCATGAAAAGCGCCGCGGTCAGATCTCGGAGATGATCTCCGTCATGGCGCGGTTCAGTTCCATCAGACGGTCCCGGATCTCCGTCTGCTCCACCCAGGTCCGGGCCTCCAGTGCCGGCCTTCGGTCCCGAATCTGGGCCAGCCGGGCTTCCATCTCGCCCATCAGGTACGCCCAGTCGATTCGGGGAGCCGCTTTCTCCGGATACTCGATGCGCGTGAGCTCCACACCCGGCTTCAGGATGCTTTCCTCCAGATAGTCCGGGATGAGCACGGGGAACCCGAACTTTTCCCGGATCAGTCCCGCCAGGACCTGCTGGGCGGCGTACTCGCCGTGAACCAGAAAAACCTGCATGGCCCGGTTCCGGATATGGCCCAGCCACTCCAGAATCTGGCTCTGTCCGGCGTGTGCGGAAAACCCGTTGATGGTGAACACTCGGGCCCGCACCGCCACGTCCTCGTTGAAGAGGCGGACCTTTTCGGCGCCTTCGACAATCTTGCGGCCCGTGGTCCCCTGCGCCTGGAAGCCGACAATCACGACGCTGGCGCCCTCGCGCCAGAGGTTGTGGCGCAGGTGGTGCTTGATCCGCCCTGCGTCGGCCATGCCGCTGGCCGAGATGACCACCGCCGGACCGCTGGCCTCGTTGATCGCCATGGAGGCCTCCGTCGTCTCGGTAAAGCGGAGCTGTTTCAGCGTCAGGGGGTCTTCGCCCCGGTTCAGAAGACTTCGGGCTTCCGCGTCGAAGTAGTCGGCGTGCCGGCGAAAGATCTCCGTCGCCCGAATGGCCAGGGGGCTGTCCACATACACGGGCATGTCCCGGGGGAGCCTTCCGTCCTTGGCCAGGAGGTGGAGCGAATAGATGACCTCCTGCGTCCTTTCCACGGCGAAGGCGGGGATGATCACCTTTTCCCCGCGTTCGTAGCTGTACCGGATCGCCTCGGCCAGTTCGTCCAGGCTGGCCGCTTCATCCTTGTGGTTGCGGTTTCCGTAGGTCGATTCCAGAAAGAGATAATCGGCCTCCGTGACGACGCCGGGGTCCTTGATGATCAGTTGCGCCGGCCTGCCGATGTCTCCGGAGAAGACCATCTTGAAGGGGGCGCCGTTTTCTTCCGCCTGAATCTCGATCAGGGAAGCCCCCAGGATATGGCCGGCGTCCCGGAAGTTGATTTTCAGGCCCGGCAGGGGCGAAAAGGGCTGTTCGTAGGCGCGGACCTCGAACAGGGGGACCGTCTGGTCCACATCCTTCCGGGTGTACAGCGGCACCGTGCGCAAGTCCCCCCGGCGAAGATTCTTCTTGCTTTTCCACTGCGCCTCCATCTCCTGAATGTGGGCGCTGTCCTGGAGCATGATCTCCAGCAGGTCCCGCGTGGGCGGGGTCGTGTAGACCTTTCCGCGGAAACCCTTCTGGACCATGCGGGGAAGCAGTCCGGAGTGATCGATGTGGGCGTGGGTGATCAGGAAAAAATCGATCTGGTCGGGGCGGTAGATATCCACGTCCCAGTTCCGTTTTTCGATCTCCGCGTTTCCCTGGTGCATGCCGCAGTCCACGGCGAAGCGGTGGCTGCCGGCTTCCAGGATGAAGCACGATCCCGTGACCGTCCGCGCCGCACCCATAAACTTGATTTTCATCGGTCTGCCCCCTTCCCCTTTCCGGTCAGGCGATGCACACGCCGGTGCACCGCTTGACGTTTTCATCTTCGCCCATGGCAATCAGCTTGTCGCCCCTTTCGATGACGACGAAATCCCTCTGATCGGCTTTCAGCTCCTGGCCGATCAGAGGGCCGATCGGGCCGCAGCCGCTCCGCGCCATGCCGCGGGTCGATGCCAAATAAGGCACAGAAGGCGCCTGCTGTCAATGGGTTTGTGCCTTGCATGTGGCGATGGATCGGACCGCGGCCGGCCCGGCAACGCCAAAAAGGGGCTTGTCAAGCGCAGGGAAAATTGTTAGAAAAAACCTGCAAAAAACCCGATGGAAAGGATGCGTCATGGGAGAAGGCATTTCCGATTATACGAAATTCTGCGTTGACCTTCGGCGGCACATGTGGATGGCCGGAGTGGAGACGGAACTGCGCCGGCTGATCTGGCAGATCGCCGTCACCGGGAAGTACATCTCCGCGAAGATCCACGAATCCAACCGGAAGCTCGCCGGGTTCAAGAACATCTACGGGGAGGATCAGCTCTCCCTGGACCGCAGCGCCGACGTCATCCTGAAGAACCAGCTCCAGTTTTCCGGCTTCGTGCGGGAGTACGCCTCCGAGGAGCAGGATGCCGTGGTGGAGATCGGCAGGGGCACGGAAAAATATTTTGTCACAGCCGACCCGCTGGACGGCTCGTCCCTTGTGGAAACCAACTTGGCGATCGGGACCATCATCGGCATCCACAACGGCGCCATCCTGGGGGATGGCCGCACAACGATGGTGGCGGCCCTCTACATCACCTACGGACCCCTGATCACGATGGTCTACTCGGCCGGCAAGGGAACCCACGAGTTCGTCCTGAACCGCGAGGGGGAGTACGTGCTCTCCCAGGAAAATATCCGGCTGAAGGAAAAGGGCGACATCTACAGCCTGGGCGGCCTGCGGAAGGACTGGACGCCCGGCCATCTCCGGTTTGTCGAATTTCTCGAGGCGGACGGGTACAAGCTCCGCTACAGCGGCGGGTTCGTGCCGGACATCAACCAGGTCCTGATCAAGAACGGGGGGGTTTTCACCTATCCGGCCCTGAAGAAGAGCCCTCGGGGGAAGCTCCGGCTTCTCTTCGAACTGCAGCCCATGGCCTTCCTGATCGAGCAGGCGGGCGGATCCGCCACGGACGGGAAGACGAAGATCCTCGATATTTCCGTCGAGGACATCGGTCAGCGGAGCGCCGTCTACATCGGCAGCCGCTTCGAGGTGGCAAAAGCGAAAGAGTTTCTGGAGGCTTGAGGCTTCGGTCCGTCATGCGGCGCCCCGACGGGCGCGGTTTCCCCGAAAAACAGGAATGAGGAGAAAGCGATGATATTCGAAACCATGGATCAGTTGCGGAAGGGTTTGGACGGCGTCCTCGAGATCAGGGGGGATGACGTGCGCGCGCTGGATGAAAACCGGCTCCGGCAGTCGCTCGTCGATGACCTGATTTATACCGCGGTCTTCAGCCCGCGGGAAGAGATCCGCGGGGCCGCCCGCTGGCTCATCCGGCGGGCCGGCGCCGGAATCGGCATCCTGTCCGCTTCGATCCAGCCGCTGTATGAGGCGATGGGCCGCAAAGAGGTGAAGGGTTTCACCGTGCCGGCCATCAACATCCGCGCCTTCACCTACCACACGGCTCAGTCCGTTCTGCGGGCCGCCCTGAAGGGGGCGGTCGGGCCCGTGATCTTCGAGATCGCCCGTTCCGAGATCGACTATACGAAGCAGCGCCCGGAGGAATACACGGCGGCGGTGACGGCGGCGGCCATCCGGACGGGATACCGGGGGCCGCTGTTTCTCCAGGGCGACCATTTCCAGGTGAACGCAAAGAATTTCGCCGCCGATGCGGCCGCGGAGGTAAAGGCGGTCAAGGACCTGATCTGGGAGGCGATCGATGCCGGCTTCTACAATATCGACGTGGACACCTCCACGCTCGTGGACCTGGGCAAGTCCACGGTGCGGGAGCAGCAGAAGCTCAACTACAGCCTGGCGGCGGAGCTGACCGTCATGATTCGGGACCTGGAGCCCGCCGGCGTGACGATCTCCGTGGGCGGCGAGATCGGCGAGGTGGGCGGCAAGAACAGCACCGTGGAGGAGCTGCGCGCCTTCATGGACGGCTATCTGGCGGAGCTGGAAAAGGACGGTGAACGCATCAAGGGCATCAGCAAGATGAGCGTGCAGACGGGGACCACCCACGGCGGCGTGCCGCTGGCGGACGGGACGGTGGCCAAGGTCAAACTGGATTTCGAGACCCTGGAGAAGCTGTCCGAGGCGGCCCGGGCGGAGTACGGGCTGTCCGGCGCCGTCCAGCACGGCGCGTCGACGCTGCCGAACGAGGCCTTTGACCGGTTCCCCAAAATCGGCACCGCCGAGATCCACCTGGCCACGGGGTTTCAGAACATCGTCTACGACAGCCCGAACCTTCCGGAAGACCTTCGAAAGAAGATTTACGATTATCTGAAGGCCAATATGGCCGGCGAACGGAAGGAATCCGACACGGAGGAGCAGTTCCTCTACAAGACCCGCAAGAAGGGCTTCGGGCCGTTCAAGAAGGAGCTGTGGAGCCTGCCGTCAGCGAACCTGGAGGCCATCGGAAAGGAGCTGGAGAGCCAGTTCGCCTTTCTCTTCGAAAAACTGAACGTCAACAACACCGCGGACATCACGGCCCGGTTCGTCCGGCCTCTGGACGTGCCCCTGAAAAAACCGTCGGGGCTGTAGGAAGGACGGGATCGCCGTTACCGGACCTTGGCGCCGGTTTTGGGGTCGCGGTCGAAGGAGACCAGCGTGAGGCCCGCTTCCGTGTCCGTGGCCAGCAGCATGCCGCGGGACTCCACGCCCATGAGCTTTGTCGGCTTCAGGTTGACGACGACGACGATGCTTTTCCCGACGATCTCCTCCGGCTTGTAGTCCTTGCCCATTCCGGCGACGATGGTCCGTTCCTCGCCAATGTCGATCTTCAGCTTCAGGAGCTTGCTCGATTTCGGCACGGCCTCGGCGGCCAGGACCTTTGCCACCCGAAGGTCGATCTTTTCGAAGTCCTCGTAGCTGATCTCCGCCTTCAGGGCGGCCATTTCCGGTTTTTTATCTTCCATTTTCTCTTCCTTCTTGAATTCCACTCTGGGGAACAGGGCTTCACCGCGCGATAGCGCGCTGCCCGGCCGCAGGCCGCCCCAGCTTCGAATGCTGTCGAAATTCTGTCCCGCCGTGTCGCCGATCCCGATCTGCTCCATGATCTTCTTTGCCGATCCCGGCATGAACGGGGCGATGAGAACGGCGATGACCCGCAGGGACTCCAGCAGGTTGTAGAGGGTGGTCTCCAGCCGTTCCCGGTTGGCCGGGTCTTTGGCCAGCGTCCAGGGTTCCCGCTCCACGATGTATTTGTTGGTGATGTTGATGAACTCCCAGATGGCCATCAGTGCCTTGTGGAGGCCCAGTTCGCTGAAGCAGCTTTCCACCTCCGCGAGCACTCGAAGCGCCGTTTCCGTCAGGGTGCGGTCCTCGTCGGCGGGGGCTTTCGGCGCGGGCGCCTTTCCGTCGCCGTACTTGAGGGCCATCGCGAGGCTGCGGCTCACCAGATTGCCCAGGTCGTTGGCCAGGTCGGCATTGATCCGCTGGACGAAACTCTCTTCGCTGAAGCTCGAATCGAGCCCGAACACCATGTCCCGAAGCAGGAAATAGCGGAAGGGATCGAGGCCGTATTTGTCCTTCAGGTCCAGGGGCTTGACGACGTTTCCCAGGCTCTTGGACATCTTGCTCTGGTCCACGTTCCAGTAACCGTGGACGTTCAGGTGGCGGTAGGGTTCGATCCCGGCCGCCTTGAGCATCGTGGGCCAGTAGATGCCATGGGGCTTCAGGATGTCCTTGGCGATGAGGTGCTGGGCCGCGGGCCAGAAGGTCCTGAAGTTCTCCCCGTCGGGGTAGCCAGGAGCGGTGATGTAATTGATGAGGGCGTCGAACCAGACGTAGGTCACGTAATTCTCGTCAAAGGGCAGCGTGATCCCCCAGGTCAGCCGCGTCTTGGGGCGGGAAATGCAGAGGTCCTCCAGGGGTTCGCGCAGGAAGGCGAGGACCTCGTTCCGGTAGCGTTCCGGGCGGATGAAATCGGGGTGGTCCTGGATATACCGGATGAGCCACTCCTGGTATTTGCCCATGCGGAAGAAGTAGTTGCTCTCCTTGCGGTATTCCGGCTGGGTCTGGTGGTCCGGGCAGCAGCCGTCGACGAGCTCCTTCTCCATGTAAAACCGCTCGCAACCGACGCAGTAGTGCCCCTCGTAGTGTCCGAAATAGATGTCTCCCGTGTCATGCACCTTCCGCAGAATCCGGCAGACATTTTCCACATGGTTCGCGTCGGTGGTCCGGATGAAATAATCGTTGGTCACGGCCAGCTCCGGCCAGAGAGCGCGGAACTGGGCGCTGACCTGATCGGCGTATGCTTTCGGGGAGATGCCGGCCTTCTGCGCGGCTTCTGCGATCTTGTCGCCGTGTTCGTCCGTTCCGGTCACGAAAAAGGTCCGGTATCCGGCCAGGCGGTAGTAGCGGGCAAGCACGTCGGCGACGATCGTCGTGTAGGCATGGCCGATATGGGGCGATGCGTTGACGTAGTAGATCGGCGTGGTGATGTAGTAGGCTCTTTCCATGACAGGATCCTTTCCATGCGGGCAGGGATGCTCAGCCTGCTTCCTGATCCTTATAATTCGCTGATATGAAGGGTGATTTCCTTGCCGCCCTCGAGCAGTACGGCAATCTCGCCCTGCAGGACATTCTGCCGGATGACCTTGCCGCGCCCATCCGGGCAATCGATCATTTTGCCGCATTTGGGCATGTTCTTCTTCATTTCCAGGTAGCCTTCATACTCGTAGGCCAGGCAGCACATGAGCCTGCCGCAGACGCCGGAAATCTTCTCGGGATTGAGCGACATGCTCTGCTCCTTGGCCATCTTGACGGAAACGCGGTCGAGGTTGTGCAGGAGGGTGGCGCAGCAGACCTCCCGGCCGCAGATCGCCAGCCCCCCCGTCATGCGGGCCTCTTGGCGGGCGCCGATCTGCCTCAGCTCGATCCGGGTCTTGAGCTTCTGCACCAGGTCCTTGACCAGCTCCCGGAAATCCACGCGGTTTTCGGCTGTGAAGTAGAAGATGACCTTGCTCCGGTCGAACAGGCACTCCACCCCGGTGAGCTTCATGGGAAGGTTTCTTGCGGTGATTCTCTCCATGCAATAGCGGCGGGCATCCTCCTCGAGGCGGTCGTTGTCCTCCCTGATTTTCAGGTCTTCGCCGGTAGCCTGGCGAATGATGTCCTTCAGGTTGGCGGGCAGGCTGGAGGCCGGAACCTGCCTCACCTCCGTGGTCACGGTGCCCAGCACCAGGCCGTTCTCCGTTTCAACGATCACCGGGTCGTTCTTTTTCAGGGGCAGATCGGCGGCATGAAAGGTGTAGGCCTTTCCCTCTTTCTTGAACTGGATCGATACAATGCGCTTCAAAGGGTTGCTCCCTCCGAACTTGGACTGAGCGCGAGTTTAAACATCATCGCCTCTAAAGTCAACGATTTGTTGGCATTCTGGTCAATGGCCCGGGCGGCGCGATTCACGGCCCGGATGTTTTGCAGGAGGTCCGCTCCGGAAAGCCCTGCCGCAAAAGACCGGATCACGGGGATGCGGTCCTGGTTGAACAGGGCTGCACTGTCCGACGTCTCCTTGCAGACGAGCGCATCCCGGAAGCAGCTTCTCAGGATGTCCAGCCGTTCCAGGATGCCTTTCCGGTCCCGTCCGAAGTCGCCGGCAAAGGACAGAACCTGCAGAGGGTGTTTCATCCGCTCGTCAAAGAGCCGGTCCAGGAACTGATTGCGGAGCGTCAGATAATCCGCATCATTCATCTCGATCGCCCGGCCGATGCTGCCGCCGGAGGAGGACGCGAGCATGCGCGCCGCTTCCGGGACGAGGGAGAGGCGTTCCCGCAGGTACCGGAAAACGGTTTCCCGGCTGAGCGGGCCGAAGCGGAGCATCTGGCACCGGGACAGGATGGTCATGGGAAGCTGATAGGGCCGCGGCGTGGTCAGGATCAGGCGGTTGTTCCGGTTCGGTTCCTCGAGGGTCTTCAGGAGCGCGTTGGCGGCGGTGCTGTTCATCCGGTCCGCGTCGACGAGGATGAACACCCGCTTTCCTCCTTCAAAGGGGCGGAATTTCATCTGGTCCTGGAGTTCCCTTACGGCCTGGATGCGAATGAACTGGCCTTCCGGAGCGACGATGGCGACATCCGGATGGTTCCGGTGATCGATTTTCAGGCAGGACGGGCAGGCGTCGCAGGCATCGCGGGGGCCGCTCCGGCAGTTCAACGCCTTGGCCACGGCCAGCGCCGCGCTTTTCTTGCCGATCCCCTTCATGCCGCAGAAAAGATAGGCATGGGGGGTCCGGTTTCGCTCGAGTGCGTTTTGCAGGATGCCGATCTGCTTTTCATGACCGAGGATATCCCGGAAAGACATGGGCGCTACCGTCCGAGGAAGGAGGTCAGGTGTTCGCAGACCTCTTGATGAACCGTTGCGATGTCCCGGGAGGCATCGATCAGCCGGAACCGGTCCGGCTCCTGTCGGGCCAGCGACAGGTAGCCCGCGCGGATCCTCCGGTGAAATGCCGTCTGCTCGTTCTCGAAACGGTCTTCCCGGCGCGAGCCCGTCATCCGCGCAATCCGGTCCCTGGCCCGGGTCAGGCCCGCTTCGGCGGGGAGATCGAACAGAAGGGTCAGACCGGGCTTCAGCGACAGGCAGGCAAAATCGTTCAGGGTTCGAATGAAATCGGTGTCCAGCGTCCGGCCGAATCCCTGGTAAGCCAGGGTCGCATCGTTGAAGCGGTCGCAGAGAACCGCTTTCCCGTCCTTCAAGGCGGGCAGAATGACCTCCTCGACGTGCTGGGCCCGGGCTGCCGCGAAAAGAAGCAGTTCCGCCCTCGCGCCGATCGGGTAGGGCTCCTCGTTGAGCAGAATTTCCCGGATTCTCTTTCCCAGAGGGGATCCGCCGGGCTCTTCGGTGAGGATGTGGGGGATTTTCCGCTTTTCCAGATGTTTACCCGCCAGCCGCATCTGGGTTGTCTTTCCGCAACCTTCAATCCCTTCAAAGGTGATGAACGCTGTCATGGGAGATTCCGGTTCAGGGTACGGAGGTTTAAAATCTCGGGACGATCGAAGGCAGCCTGGCGGGGAAAAAGCAGGACTATTTGTCTTCTCCGGGGACAATCGCCTCTACGGGGCACTGGTCCGCGCAGGCCCCACAGTCGTTGCAAAGCTTGGGATCGATGACATACTTGTCGTCGCCCTCGCTGATCGCTTCCAAAGGGCATTCATCTTCACAGGAACCGCAGGCAATGCACTCATCCGTAATGATATAAGCCATCTTTTTGATCTCCTTGTTGTTGCGGGTTTTCCACAGGGCCGGAAGCTTCGTCTCCCTTCAGGGCACGGCGACCACTTCCCGAACGCCGGGCACCTCTTTTTTCAGGTATTTCTCGATGCCCATCTTCAGGGTCATCTGCGACATCGGGCAGCCGCGGCAGGCCCCGAGCAGCTTCACTTTGACGGTGCCGTCCGCCATGACCTCAACCAGCTCCACATCCCCTCCATCCGCCTGAAGGTTGGGCCGGATCTGATTGATCGCCTTCTGTACGCTTTCCTTCATGCTGTCTTCTCCATTCATTTTCTCGTCCGTGTGGCTGCGTCAATGCGGTATTTTGCCGATCATCATGGCGGTCAGCTTTTTCGCGACGGCGGTCAGCTCGGGCTTCAAGACCCAGTAGTCCTCCAGAAGATGGTGGCTTGCCTTCCAGACGATCCGGCCGCTTTTTGCATCCACCAGGTCGACGCCCATGCCGACCTTGGCGAATTTGTCCTTGCCGTCCGTCGTATACTGCCAGAAGTCGACGCGGACAATGAGCAGGGCATCCGCTTGCATCAGATCCCCGATCCTGCGGCTCAATTCCGGATCGGAGTAATTCAGCGCCTTCAGCTTGGCCAGATAATCGGATCCGGCCTTTTTCAGCTCATCGCCGGACTCGAAACTGCGGCGGACGGCATCGGCGGCGATCACGGAGCGGAACCACTTTCGCTTCACCAGCTCTGCGGCAATGATGTCGTCAACGACATCCCGGGCCTCTTCAAAAGGCCCCGTGTCCACCGGCAGAACCCCGATGCTTTGCGGGTGAAAATCCTTGGCCTCCGGCGCCGTCTGCGAATAAAGGAGGCTGCCGCAGCCGGAAAGCGCCAGTGCCAGCAGGATCGCCAGGCAGGCGAACCGGATGTTTTTCCTCATGACGGGCTCTCCCGGGTGAAGGGAATGTTCAGCCGAACCACCTTGTCACCAAAAGCCATGCCGCCGCGCCGAAACCGGCGATGACATAGTTGGTTTCCAGCAGACCTTCCAGAACCGCAGCCGAAAACGCGGCCCTTCTATCACAAAGTTTGAAACAAATCCATATATAAAATAGGCAAATCAAAAGGATCAGGGCCAGCGGGGAAGTCCATTCGGCAAAAAAAGCCAGAATAAGGAAACTGAACAGGATGCCGGCGATTCCCTTCAGGAGTTCCATGGTTCTTTTCCGGCCGATGAGAACCGGGATTGTTTCCCTGCCGATGAACCGGTCGCTCTGCATGTCCAGAATGTCCGACAGGGCGGAGCGGATAAAGACGAGGGCGAAGGTGAAGAGGAACGCGACGATCACGCCGGGCGTCAGCGAAAGGCCCGCCTCGATCCGGGGGAGCGCTGCGGCGACGGCGGCCCAGGCAAGCGCCATGGAGATGTTTTTTGAACCCGGGAGGTCTTTGAGGCTTCGAAAGCGCCATCCCTCGGGCAGGACATTCAGATTGTAGAGGACCCCGATCAGGGAAATCAGAAAGAGGAGAACAAAGGGGACCGGGCCGATGATGAACGCGCAGAACAGCGACACCAGGAGAGCCGCAGCGGCGGAGCCGGTATACAGGGTCGAATGCCGCCGATAGGATTCTTCCCGGAACGATCCCAGGATGGACGTTTTTTCCCGGTTGATGAAGCGATTGAGGGTGTGCATGGCGTAAACATAGAGGGCCGTCGTCAGCATGCTCAAAAAATGAACCGGCAATTCCTGAAGGGCCATGCTGACCAGGGACAGGCACCCCGCGCCCAGCGCCGAGTAAACATCCGTCCGGATCATCCAGAGCCAGGCCTGGAAAGGCCCCACGGCGGGTTTGTGTGCGCGGCCCTGCCGTTCGGAGATGTCGTCCACGACCCGGTCGATGATCCAGTTGGGGGTGGATGCTCCGGCGGTGACGCCGATCCGGTTGAACCGGTCGATGGCTGTGTTTTTGAGCTCATCGGCCGTTTCAATGTGAAAGGTGGACGCTCCCGACAGCTCGGACAGGCGGGCCAACTGCATCGTATTGGCGCTGTTCCGGCCGCCGACAACGACAATGGCTTCCGCTTCTTCAGCCATGTGCTTGATTTCACTTTGCCTTTTTTCTGTGGAATCGCAGATCGTGTTGAAGACGACGGTGTCGGGAAAGCGGGCTTTTACGGCAGCCACGAGGTTCATGAAGATGTCCGTGTTCTGCGTGGTCTGCGCGACCACGCAGACCTTTTCCAGTTCCGGCAGGCGCCCGACGTCCTCCAGGCTGTTGATGGCCGTCCCTCGGCCGTAGGCGTAGCCCAGCAGGCCGCTGACTTCCGGGTGCTTTTCATCGCCGATGATGAGGATGGCGTAATCCCGGGATGCGTGCTTCCGGATGATGGCCTGAACGTGTCCCACCTTCGGACAGGTGGCATCGATAATTTTCAAGCCCTTGTCGCGAATGGCTTTTCTCTCCTGCGGGGAAATTCCGTGGGCGCGAACCACGAGCGTGGCGCCGGGCCGGCAGGACGCAATCCCCTCCAGGCCGCTGACGGGTATGATGCCCCGCTTTCTCAGCAGTTCGACGGTTTGCGGGTTGTGGATCAGGGGACCGTAGGTGTAGATCGGTTCCGTCCCCTTGTGCCGGGTCATGTCCAGGACCAGGTCCACGGCCCGCTTTACGCCCATGCAGAATCCGGCCGTTCGGGCTAAAACGACACTCATGAGGCCTGGTCCTTCCTTCCGGATTTTACCGCGTAGATGAAAAATTCCCGGTTGCCTGCCGGACCTTGAAGCGTTGATTCGACCGTTCCCGGGACATCCAGACCCAGGCTTCGAAAAAAGGTTTTCATATCTTCCAGCACCCTCGCGTGCAGGGCGGGGTTTTTGACGACCCCCCGCTTTTGAACCTCCCCCCGTCCGACCTCGAACTGCGGTTTGATCAGGGCCAGGATCGCCGCTTTTTCCCCGATCAGGCGGAGGACCGCCGGCACGACCAGCTTGAGAGAGATGAAGGAGGCGTCGATGGTGGCGAAATCGATGGTTCGGTCCAGGGCCCGGCCGTCGAAATAGCGGATGTTCGTTCGCTCCAGGCTGACCACGCGGCGGTCCTGCCGAAGGCGCCAGGCCAGTTGGCCGTAGCCGACGTCGACGGCATAGACCCGAGCCGCGCCTTCCTGAAGCAGGCAGTCCGTAAATCCTCCGGTCGAGGCCCCCACGTCGAGGCAGGTGAGATCCCGGACGGAGACGCCGAAATGGTCCAGGGCGCCCTTGAGCTTGAGCCCGCCCCGGCTGACATAGGGGTGGTCCTCGCGCAGAAACCGAACCTCGGCATCGCGCGCCACGAGCGCCCCAGCCTTGTCCACCCGCTCCTCCCCGACCCGGACCATCCCGGACAGGATGACGGCCCTGGCCCGTTCCCGGGTTGGCGCGATCCCCCGTTCGACGAGCAGATGATCCAGTCTGATCTTATGGGCAGGGGTCATGGGCAGACGGCACGCTCTGAACCGGTCGTGCGACGGATTTTCGCGGACGGGGAACCCTTTTCACGATGCGGCCATTTGCCGCGCGGCCTGAATGATTCCCGCTTCGTCGATGCCGTACTGGCTTCGCAATTCCGCCTGCGTGGCATGAGCGGCAAACTCGTCGGCAATGCCCAGACGCCGGACCCGCACATCCCGAATGCCTTCCTGTTCGAAGAGTTCCAGCAAGGCGCTGCCGAATCCGCCCATCAGGACATTTTCCTCCACGGTGATGATTTTTTTCAAATCGTTCGCGGTCCTGCAGAGAAGCTCTCCGTCCAGGGGTTTGATGAAGCGCGCGTTGATGACCCGAATTCCGATTCCCTCCTGCCGGAGCTTGCGGGCGGCCGCCATGGCGGGCCAGACCGTGGAGCCGATCGCCACGATGGCCAGATCCGACCCGTCGCAGAGGATTTCCCCCCTGCCGACGGGAATGTCCCGGGGCGTTTCGTCCATGTTCGCGCCGACGCCCTGCCCGCGCGGATAGCGGACGGAGACGGGACTGCGACATTCCGTCGCCGTCTTGAGCATGTGCTGAAGCTCGTTTTCGTCCTTCGGGGCCATGGCGATGATGTTCGGCACGGAGCGGATGTAGGCGTAATCGAACAGCCCGTGATGCGTTGGACCGTCGTCACCCACGAAGCCCCCCCGGTCGAGCGCCAGAACGACAGGAAGATTCTGGAGGCAGACGTCATGAATGATCTGGTCGTAGGCCCGCTGCATGAAGGTGGAGTAGATGGCCACGACGGGGATGAACCCCTCGGTGGCCAGGCCGGCGGCGAAGGTCACGCCGTGCTGCTCGGCGATGCCGACGTCGTAGAACCGGTCCGGGAATTCCTTTGCGAACCGGTCCAGGCCCGTCCCGTCGCACATGGCGGCGGTGATGGCCACGACTTTCGGATTGGCGCGGCCGAGACGGACCATCGTTTGCCCGAAGACCTGGGTGTAGGTCGGGATCGCGCTGTCTTTCGCGGCCGCTTCACCGGTTTCCACGCAGAAAGGCGCGATTCCGTGGAACCGGGAAGGGTCCTGCTCGGCAAAGGGATAGCCTTTCCCTTTCCGGGTCAGGACGTGGACCAGGACGGGGCCGTCCATTTTGCGGACGTTCTCGAGGTTCTTGATGAGATGATCCAGGCGGTGCCCCTCCAGGGGTCCCACGTAATTGAATCCGAGCTCCTCGAACAGGGCGCCCGGGACGATCAGGGCCTTGAGGGACTCCTCGAGCTGGCGGGTAAACCGGACCATCTGGTCGCCGATGGAGGGGATGGTTTTCAGGAAATGCTTGAATTCCGATTTCAGTTTCGTCACCGTCTGACCGGTCATGATGCGGTTCAGGTAGGAGGACATGGCGCCCACGTTCGGGGAAATGGACATCTCGTTGTCGTTCAGGACAATGACCAGGTCCTTCTTGCGGTCCCCCGCCCAGTTCAGTCCTTCGTAGGCCATGCCGGCGGTCATGGATCCGTCGCCGATGACGACGACGATCTTGTAATCCTCCCCCTTCAGGCACCGGGCTTCGGCGATGCCGGTGGCCGCCGAAATCGAGGTGCTGCTGTGCCCCACGTTGAAGACGTCGTAGGGGCTTTCCTCGCGCTTCGGGAACCCGCTGATGCCCCCCTTCTGGCGGAGCGTGTGAAACCGGTCTTTGCGGCCCGTGATGATCTTGTGGGCATAGGCCTGATGGCCGACGTCCCAGATCAGCTTGTCCGTCGGCGTGTTGAAAACCCGGTGCAGGGCCAGCGTGAGCTCGACGGTCCCCAGTGAAGGCGCCAGGTGGCCGCCGCAGCGGGAGACGGTATCGATCATCTGCGTTCGGATCTCTCCGGCCAGCCGGTTCAGCTCCGCCAGGTCGAGGCGGCGAATGTCCGACGGGACGTTGACCCGGGCCAGAACGCTGTCTTTCGCGGCCTCATCCTGCATGCAGCGGCTCCTCATATGGGTTGTGCATCGACATCCGGTTCCCCCTTCAAGCGTTTCTCGCGGCGATGTGGCGGGCGAGGGCCCGCAGCGGCTCGGCCCGGTCGTCGAAATGGCGGATTTCGAACAGGGCCCGCTCGGTCAGCTCCGCTGTTTTTGCCCTGGACGCCTCGATGCCCCACAGGCCCGGAAAAGTCAATTTCCCCCGCTTTGCATCACTGCCGGTATTCTTTCCGAGAATGGACCGGTCCCCTTCCACATTGAGGATGTCGTCGGCAATCTGAAAGGCCAGTCCGGCATGACGGCCGTAGCCGGAGAGGGCATCGAGCGCCTCCGGGTGTGCCCCGGACAGCAGCGCCCCCGCCCGGACGGAGGCCAGGATCAAAGCGCCCGTCTTGTGGGTGTGAATGTAATCGAGGGTCTCCGGCAGGGGGGGCTGCCCCTCGGACTGGATGTCGACGATCTGACCCCCGATCATTCCCCGAAATCCGGCGGCTTCCGCGATTTCGTGAATTGCCGGCAGCAGCCGTTCCGCGGGCACCGGGAAGGCCCGGTCCCCCGCGGACATCCGGGAAAAGGCCTCCGTCAGGAGAGCGTCGCCGGCCAGGATGGCGGCCGCTTCTCCAAAGACCTTGTGGCTGGTCGGTTTTCCCCGCCGCAGATCGTCGTCGTCCATGGCCGGCAGATCGTCATGGATGAGCGAATAGGTGTGGATCATCTCCAGGGAGCAGGCCACCGGCAGGACGGCCCCGATCGTTCCCCCCACCGCCTCGGCGGAGGCCAGGCAGAGGATCGGCCTCAGCCGCTTCCCGCCGGCAAAGAGGCTGTAGCGGACCGCCTGAAAAATCAGCGGCGGGAAATCACCCGGGCTTGGCAGAAAGCCGTTCAGCGCCGCATCGATCATCTCTTTTCGGGCGGCCAGGTAGTCTTTCAGCGGGAAATGCTTATCCGTCGTCACGCTCTTCTCCCGCCAGGGGTTTGACGACCAGATCCTCCCCCTGCTTCAGCAGGAGTTCCACCCGCCTTTCCGCCTCGTCGAGCTTTCGGGAGCAGAGCCGCGCCAGACGGGTTCCCTCTTCGAACGCCTTGAGCGATTCCTCGAGGGTGAGGTCCCCCGTTTCCATTCTTCTGACCAGTTCTTCCAGCTTCCCCAATGCCGCTTCGAAATTTTCCTTGGCCATTTCACTCCTCGTAAACGCTCGTGACCCGCGCATCGAAGCTCCCCGAGGCGACCCGAACACGAACGTCAACCCCGGCGGAAACATCGCCGGCCCGTCGAATGATCGTTCCGTCGGGCAGGCGCCTGGCAATGCTGTAGCCCCGGTTCAGGACGGCCAGCGGACTCAGGCTGTCCAGCATGGCGGTCAGGAAATTCAGCCTTTCGCCGCCGCGTTCCAGGGCCTTGCCGGCCCGGCCGATCATGCTTTTTCGCGTGCGATCAAGGGCGGCCCTGTGCTCACGGATCCGAATGGCCGGGGTGACCCGGCTGAGGCGATTCTCCAGCCGGACCAGAGCCTGTTTTCTCTCTGCGGTCATGCGGTCAAGGGCTCGATGCGTTCGCTCCAGCCGGTCATCGGCCAGAAGACGAAGATCGACCAGCCTTCGCTTCGGATCTCTCAGGCGTTCGCTCACCATCATCAGCCGCTCCCGGAACCGGTGCGTCATCCGCTGGTAGAGATGGAACATCCGGTGATGAAGATCTTCCAGGTTCGCGACGAGTTCCAGCCGGTTCGGGACGGCCAGTTCCGCAGCCGCGGATGGGGTCGGCGCCCGCAGGTCGGCGACCAAGTCCGCGATGGTGAAATCCGTTTCATGACCGACGGCCGAAATGACGGGAACCCGGGAACGGAAGATGGCGCGGGCCACCCCTTCGTCATTGAAGGGCGCCAGGTCTTCCAACGACCCGCCGCCCCGGGCCAGGATCATCACATCGACATTCCCGACGGCATTCATCCGGTCGATCGCCTGAATGATTTCCGCGGGCGCCTCGCTGCCTTGGACGCGCACGGCGGCGACCAGGATGCCCACCGAGGGAAAACGGCGGCCGGCAATCGTCAGAATATCTTGAATCACGGCGCCCGTCGGGGAGGTGATGACGCCGATCCTTTCCGGAAGAAAGGGAATCCGCTTTTTGCGGGCGGCATCGAAAAGGCCCTCCTTTTCCAGCCGGCCCTTCATCTGTTCAAAGGCCAGCTGCAGCGCGCCGATCCCCTTCGGCTCCATGCTCTCCACGATCAACTGGTATTCGCCCCGCGGCGAATAGACGCTGAGCCGGGCCCGGCAGATCACCTGCATGCCTTCCTCCGGATCGAAGGCGATCCTGCGGTTCGAAAAGGCCGCTCTGGACGCGAAGGGAGAACGGAAGATGACGGAGCGGATCTGGCTGCGATCATCCTTGAGTGTGAAGTAGATGTGCCCGGATGCGGGCCGCCGCAGATTGGAAACTTCCCCCTCCACCCAAAGGAGATCGAAGCCGGCTTCCAGGAGGTCTTTGATCCGGCAGTTCAGTGTCGAAACCGTCAGGACTTCATTGATCATATCGGTTGCACCACCGTGGCAGTACCAGAAAAAATAAAGGATGACAAGAATGAATTGTGCGGCAGCCGATCCGATCCTTTCGATCCGGTCATTGACTTTTCGGGGGCAATGAATTATAGGAAGCGCGACGGCCGAAGGCGGCAAGACAAGGGAGAATTTATGAAAAAAAAGGATTACCTGAAGAAGCCGGTGCGGCATATCGACATGACATCTTTCGATGCGACGGCGATCATTGCAGCCATGCGGGGGATGTCTTTTACGGCCCGGGACCTGGCGGTGGCCGCCGACATCTACGGGCGAATGCTGAAAGACAGGGCCTGCGCGGTGATCCTTACAATTGCCGGCAGCACGGGCGCCGCCGGGTGCATGAAGATTTATGCGGACCTCATCGAGCACAACATGGTCGATGCCGTGGTCGCAACCGGCGCGGCCATCGTGGATATGGATTTCTTCGAGGCCCTGGGGTTCCGGCATTACCAGGGGAGCCCCCATGTCGATGACCGAATCCTGAGAAAGCTTTACATCGACCGGATCTACGACACCTTTATCGATGAAATCTCCCTGCAGGCCTGCGACCGCACGGTCGGTGAAATTGCCGATCGGCTGGAGCCGCGGCCCTATTCTTCCCGGGAGTTCATTCGGGAAATGGGGCGCTATCTGACCGTTCATGCCAAAAAGAAAGGCTCCCTCGTCCAGGCGGCCTATGAAAACGAAGTGCCGGTTTTCTGCCCTGCCTTTTCCGACAGCAGCGCAGGATTCGGTCTGGTCCTTCACCAGCACCGGCATCCGGAGAAGCACCTTTCCATCGATTCGGTAAGGGATTTCCGGGAATTGACGCAGATCAAGATCAAGGCGAAAACAACGGGACTGCTGATGATCGGAGGCGGGGTGCCGAAAAATTTCGCCCAGGATACGGTCATCTGCGCCGAGATTCTGGGGGAGGCGGCGCCCATGCACAAATATGCCGTCCAGATTACCGTCGCCGATGTCCGGGACGGCGCCTGTTCCAGTTCGACGCTGAAGGAGGCCAGTTCCTGGGGAAAGGTCGATACCGTTTTCGAACAGATGGTTTTTGCCGAAGCCACCTCCGTGCTGCCGCTCCTGGCAAGTTACGCCTACCATCGGGGCGACTGGAAAAAGAGAAAGAAGTGGCGCTTCTCCAAATTGTTTGAATCGTGAAAAAGGGACAGGCGGAAGGCCTGTCCCTTTCGGAGTGACTGGTGGAGATGAGGGGGCTCGAACCCCTGACCTCGGCATTGCGAACGCCGCGCTCTCCCAGTTGAGCTACATCCCCGGTTATTTTGCATGCCGCTCCCGAGCGCTGTGAAGTTCTCGCTCAGGGTGGGGAAGCATATCTGATCCGGCGGATGCCTGTCAAGCTTTTGTTGCGCCCGGGAAAGATTTCAAAAGGACTTTTCACAAATCGCCAAGGAGACGCCACATGGCAAAAATTGATGCGTTCTTTCAACTGATGCACGATCAGGGTGCGTCCGACCTTCACCTCGTGACCGGCCAGCAGCCCATCATCCGCATTCGGGGGGATATCGAGCGGGTCCGGTACAACGTTCTGGACAACGACGAACTGAAGGGCATGATCTACGAGATCGCGCCCGAGCACAAGGTCAAACAGTTCGAGGAGACCGGCGACGTGGATTTTGCCTATGAAGTCCCGAAAATGGCCCGTTACCGGGCCAATTTCTTCATGCAGCGGAACGGTGTCGCCGCTGTTTTCCGAGAAATCCCGACGCAGATCATGACCTGCGAACAGCTGGGGCTTCCCCCGGTTGTCGCCAAGCTGGCGACGCTGCCGCGGGGACTGGTCCTGGTCACGGGGCCGACGGGCAGCGGCAAATCGACGACCCTGGCCGCCATCATCGATGAAGCCAACCGGACCCGTAAAGACCACATCATCACCATTGAAGACCCCATCGAATTCGTCCATCAGAGCCAGAGCTGCGTCGTCAACCACCGGGAAGTCGGTGTGCACACCAAGAGCTTCAGTTCGGCGCTTCGCGGCGCCCTGCGCGAGGATCCGGACATCATTCTCGTCGGCGAACTCCGCGATCTGGAAACGATCACGCTGGCCGTCGAAGCGGCCTCCACGGGGCACCTGGTGTTTGGAACGGTGCACACCCCCAGCGCCGCCAAGACCGTGGACCGCGTCATCGAGGTCTTTCCGGCCGGCGAGCAGATGCAGATCCGTTCCACGCTCGCGGACGGCCTGCGGGCGGTCCTCTCCCAGGTTCTTTTCAAACGGATCGACACCAAGGGCCGGTGCGTCGCCCTGGAAATCCTGATCGCCAATTCCGCCGTCCGGAACCTCATTCGGGAATCCAAGACCTTCCAGATTCCCTCGATGATGCAGACCGGGAAAAAATACGGGATGCAGCTCCTCGACGACGCGATCATGGAGCTCATGAACAAGGGGTGGATCAGCCCCGATGACGCCTATCTCAAGGCCAACGACAAAACGAAATTCCGGCCTTTCCTGAGGACGCCCCCGACGGACTTCACGGAGGCGTAGCCCTTCAGTCCGCGACGACGCAATTTGGGAGGTGACGATGAGAAAACAGGAAATCGATTACATCATGGGCAAAATGCTGGAAGCGCGCAAGGAGGTGTCCGACCTGAACATCACCGTGGGAAGGCCGTTCCAGGTCGAGAGTTACGGGCAACTGGTCGGCGTCGAACTGAACCCTCCCTTTAAAAGTCTGACGCCCTTTCAGACGGAGATGTTTGCCCTGAATCTGATCAACGGGGATCGCCGACTGACCGAATTGCTGGTTTCCCAGGGTTCCTGCGACGCCTCCTACGAACTTCCGGGCAAGGCCCGTTTCCGGGTCAATATCTTTTCGCAGCGGGGACATTATTCGGCCGTGTTGCGGAAACTGGAGGAAAAGATACCGACCATCGAGGACATGAAGCTGCCGGCCGTTTTTCATCAGATCGCCGAGGAGAAGAACGGGATCGTCTTCGTCACCGGCGCCACGGGGAGCGGCAAGTCAACATCGCTGGCGGCCATGCTCAACGAGATCAATGAAAAAAAGTCCCTGCACGTTGTGACCCTGGAGGACCCCGTCGAATTTTCCCACACCCACAAGAAATCCACCTTTAATCAGAGGGAAATGGGCGGTGATTTCGACACCTATGCAAACGGCCTGCGGGCCGCCCTCCGTCAGGCCCCCAAGGTCATTCTCGTCGGTGAAATGCGGGACCGGGAATCGGTGGAAATCGGTCTGAACGCCGCCGAAACGGGGCATCTGGTCCTGACGACCCTGCATACCGTCGATGCGGGCCAGACCATCAACCGCATCCTCGGCATGTTCTCCACGGAAGAGGAAAACCAGGTCCGCATCCGTCTGGCCGATACCACGCGATGGGTTGTCTGCCAGCGGCTTCTTCCCAAGGAGGGCGGCGGCCGGGTGGCGGCCTTTGAAATCATGGGGTCGAATCTGCGCGTAAAAGACGCGATCCTCCATGGCGAATCGGAAGGCAAGACCTTCTACGAGATCATTCAGGCCGGGAAGGCCTTCGGCATGATCACCTTTGACGATTACATTGTCGAGTTGTACCGCGAAGGGCAGGTCAGCGAGGAGACTGCGAAGGCCTATGCCTCCAGCAAAGGCATCGTGGGGCGCGGCATCGACGCGATCAAGAGCGCGCGGGGGGAGACGACGACGACGCTGGGCAAACTGGAGGTCGATGACGGCTATGGAAAGAAGCCGAAGATTTCCCCCTGGGATCGTTGAGACGAAGGAGGCGGTCATGGCGGAGAAAAAGAAGATTTTGAGTCCGGTCGATGAAGAGCTTTATGATGCGGCGGACAAGCCTTTTGATTTCGTGATCTCCGAAGGCGAAACGGCCCTGGTCTGTGAATCCGGTGATGCGTTCCGGAAAAAGATCAGCGATGCGCTGCTGAAGGAGGAATACCTGGTCACCGAGGCGGAATCGGTCAAGGATGCCCTGCGGAAGATGCGCTTTCACACCTATGACGTGATCGTCGTCAACGAGTCCTTTGCCGCGCCGCAGCAGGATGCGAACGATATCCTTCGGTATCTCGAAAACCTGGGCATGGCGACGCGACGGAAGATATTTGTGGCCCTGATCACGGACCGGTTCCGGACGATGGACAACATGGCCGCTTTCAACAGGAGCGTCAACATGGTCATCAATACGAAAAACATGGATGACGTGGCGACGATCCTCCAGCGGGGGATTTCCGAGAACGCCTCATTCTATTATGTATTCAAGGAAACCCTGAAGAAGGAGGGGAGGGCTTAGCCGAATGCGCCGCCGCGGACGGTCCTATTTGCCGTCGCGGATGCTTTCGGCCCGCAGGACCGCCTCTTCCGCCCGACCGGTCTGGCCCAGGGCCCGGTAGGATTCGGCGAGATACAGATAATAAAAAGCGTTTCCCGGCTCCCGGGAAATGGCATTTTTGAAGGCTTCCACGGCTTCCGGGTGGCGACCGGCCCGGGCGAGGGCATTGCCCAGCCGGTTCAGATAGACTCCGGCTTCCGCCTCGTTGTGCGCGATCGCATTTTTGTAGGACGCCGTGCCCTCCTCCAGTTTCCCCTGATCGATCAGAACGTCGCCCAGGCTCGCATGGAGCAGAGGCCCGTTGTCGTGATCCTTCAGGCAGCGGCGGTAGATTCGCTCTGCCCGGGCCGGCTGCCCCTGCTGCCGGTAGACATGGGCCAGACGGCTGTAAAAGGCCGGGGCCTCGACGGGATCGATTTCCGCGGCCCGCCGGCAGGCGGCTTCGGCGCCTTCAAAATCCCCGGTTGCCGCCAGGGCATGGCCCAGGCTGGAGAAAAAAACCGATGCGTCCGGCTCCAGGACCGTCATTTTCTCGTAGACGGCCACGGCATCGGCAGGCCGGCCAGCCTTCAGGTAAGCCTCGCCCAGGTCGCCGAGAAGGGCGACATCCTCCGGGTGTGCCGCCACGACACGCTCACAGAGGCGCACGAGGCGTCCGTAATCCGCTCGCCCCTTGAAAATCCGGACCAGCTCGTCGAAGGCAAACCCGGTAAATATTTTCCGCTGCAGCTCCTTTTCGAAGATCTGCTCGAAGCAATCCGTGGCCAGATCGATTCTGCCAGCGTCATGACACGCCCAGGCCAGTTTCAGCAGAAACGAATCCTCGCCGGGGTTCAGTTCCGTCAGCTTCCGGTAAAAGATCACCGCTTCATCGAAGCGCCCGGCGTTCATGCATTCTTCGGCGAGGGCCTGATAGCGTTCTGTTTTTTCGTCCCGGTCCATTGACACACTTTCTGCGCCATACAAATTCAGGCGGGACCTGACGGAACCCGCCTGAATGAGAACAGCAAAAAATCGCTTTCGACCGCTGCTTCAGCAGCTGCTGCAGGAACCGCCGCAGCCGCCCCCGGCGACCAGGGTGGATGTCAGCTTGAAGCCGGAACCGGCGGCCGACTCGATGAAATCGACATTGACCGGTTTGACTTCCTCCAGCAGAACCTTGTCAATCAGGTACGTGATGCCCCTGTCCTTGAAAATCTCGTCGTTGTCGCGCGACTCATCCAGAGCCATGCCCAGGGAGGGGCCGCCTCACCCGGCCTGCATGAGAATCCGGATCGAATGCGGCTCCTTCCGGTTTTTCAGGAACGTCTTTATCATTTCACTCGCTTTTTCGGTCACTTCGAACATACATCCTCCTTCATTCCGGCGATTCCGGGTGCGGAAATGGCCGTTTCGTTTGCGGTAAGCTATCCATCGCCTGCCGGTTTGTCAATCGGTTTCGCACTGCTCCACGACCTGCCGGTATTTTTCATGGATCATGTTCCGGTCGAATTCGTAGAATTGCTGCAGCAGGGCCGCCTGTTCCTCCTCCGAAAAATAATTCATGCAGGGGTAGAAGAACCGCTTGTCCTCTTTTTGAATATGCTTGGGGTAGAGGTCCGCCAGTTCGTTCAGGCAGTAGATGATCTCCTCGCGGGCCGCCTCTTGCCCCTTCATGTAGCGCGCGTTGGCATCGGACAGACGCTGGACGGTTTTCCGCGCGAAGATGTGCTCTTCCATCAATTCATCCATGATCCGGGCATGCTCGGGGGTAAGCCGCTTTCCGGCCAGTTCGCGGAAAAGAATGTCCTCTTCCTTGCCGTGATGGGTCCGGTCTGCGTACGTCCTGAAAAAATCGACTGCCGCCTGGATGAAGCGGGTATTGACGTTTTTCTGTTCCCGGCTCCGGTCCGTTTCCTTCGTGAAGAGACGGGCCATCTTTTCGATCAGCCGGTGTTCCCACATGAGCGGTCCGATCAGTTTCATCGCTGCGCCTCCTTTTTTCTCACCTTAATGCCTTTAAATTACACCTGTCCTTGACTTAAGTCAAAGCACATTTCCTTTTCTGCCGTTACTTTAGGGTCAACATAAGCCGCGCTTTGCCGTGTCCGGGCGGCGACGCAGCGGGGATTTCTGAAAAACATGAAAAGGTGAGAAGGAGAAGCGATGAAGATCAAACGGAAAATTATTCGCATCGACGAGGAAAAATGCAACGGCTGCGGCCTTTGCGTGCCCTCCTGCGCGGAGGGGGCAATCCGCATCGCCGACGGCAAGGCCAGACTGATTGCCGAGAAGTACTGCGACGGGCTGGGCGCCTGTCTCGGGGAGTGTCCGGAAGGCGCGCTGTCCGTCATCGAGGCGGAGGCCGATGCCTTTGATGCGGAAGCGGCGGAAAAGAACGCGGCGTCGCAGCCATCGCCTTCACCGGGACCGGATCCCCTCGGGCCGTCCCTCCCCTGCGGATGCCCGTCCACCCTGATGCAGATCTTCCCGTCTTCATCGGCTTGTCAGCAGGCCAGCGAGCCGGTTTCCCACACCGGCCCCGCGTCGGCCCTTCGCCACTGGCCGGTCCAGATCCGTCTGGTCCCCCCGACGGCGCCGTTCCTCAAAAGTGCCGATCTCCTCGTGGCCGCCGACTGCACGCCCGTTGCCTTCGGGCGGTTTCACCAGGATTTCCTGAGGGGCCGGGTCGTCCTCATGGGCTGTCCGAAATTCGACGACGTGGAGGCCTACGTCGACCGTTTCACGGACATTTTCCGAACGAACGACATTCGAAGCGTCACCGTGCTGACAATGGAGGTGCCCTGCTGTCAGGGCCTGCCCGCCATTGTCCGGAAGGCCCTGTCGCTGTCGGGAAGAGACATCCCCCTGGAAGTGAAGGTGATCACCACGCGCGGCGACGTCCGGTCATAGGCCGGCCCACCGGGCCGCATGGTAGACGAGCATGCCGCTCAGGAGAGACAGCGTGGTCATCAGGGCCAGCGAAGCGGCAAACCATTTCCAATCCTCCATCTCGCGCTTCATGGCCGCCACGGTCGCGACACAGGGGACAAAGAGCATCAGCACCGTCAGGAAAGCCAGCCCGGATGCCGGGCTGACCACCTTCGGCAGCGTGGCCGCCAGGCCCTGTTCCCCGACGCCATGGAGAACGGCCAGCGTGGCCACGGCATTCTCCTTGGCCAGGATGCTCGTCAGCAGGGCCGTGATCATTTTCCAGTCCAGCCCGACCGGGCGACCCAAAGGTTCCAAAAACAGTCCGATCCGTGCCAGCAGGCTGTTCTCCACGCGGCCTTCGGGCAGGTACGACAGCAGCCAGACCAGGACGGAAACGGCCAGAATGACCGACCCCGCCCGCTTCACGAAGGCCAGGGTGCGGCTCCAGACCGCCATCCCGATCGTTCGCGGGTCCGGCTTGTGATAGAGGGGGAGTTCCATGATGAACGGCATCGGTTCGTCCTTCATGAAAAAGCGGCTGATCAGAATGCCGACAAGCCCCAGGACCAGGATGTTGGCGGAGAGGAGAGACCAGGAAACGATCGTCGCTGATTTGGCAAAGAGGGCCGCCGACACAAAGGTCAGCACGGCGAGCCGGGCCGTGCAGGGAACGAAGGGGGACAGGATGACGGTGAGGAGCCGCTCCTTTCTGGACTCGACGATCCGCGCGCCCAGCACGGCAGGGACATTGCAACCAAAGCCGAGGCACAGGGGAATGAAGCTCTTGCCGTGAAGCCCGATCAGGTGCATGAAGCGGTCCATCACGAAAGCCGCACGCGCCATGTAACCGACGTCTTCGAGAAAGGCCATGGCGGCGAAGAAGATCAGCAGGATGGGCAGGAAAGTCAGAACGGACCCGACGCCGCCGATGATGCCGTCCGTCAGCAGACCCCTAAGCCATGCGGGCGCGGAGGCGAGCAACGGCTCCAGCGCCGCCGCGAACCGGCCGATGAGCCACTCGAGCGCTCCCTGCAGCGGCAGGCCGATCCGGTACGTGACCAGAAAGACGAGGCCGAAAATCATCAGCAGGATCGGGATCCCGAAGGCGGGCCTTGTCAGGACATGGTCGATGCGGTCCGTGGTCAGGACCTGGCCCCGCTTGAACCGCGATACGGCCGCCCGCGTGATCTCCTCGATCCAGTCGTACCGGCCGCCCACCAGGGCGTGAAGCGAATCCTCGTGCTGAATCAGCAGCGTTCGGATCTCCCGCCACACGGGCGCCGGAACGAGGCTCTCGATCAAGCCGGCGTTTTCCGGGTCGCCTTCCATCAGCTTGGTCGCAACCCAGGGAATGGTGAGGGGCGGTCGAACATAATTCTTCACCAGTTCCGTGATTCTGAAATAAACGTCGCGGTGGTCCGCCGCGACATCGGGCCGACGGGGACAGTAATCCACCGCCCCCATGGACAGGGCGACGATCTGGTCGACCAGTTCGCGGATCCCCACGTTTTTGGAGGCAATCATGGGAATGACCGGGATCCCAAGGGTTTTCCGCAGGATGTTCGCGTCGATCCGGATCCCCTGGTTCTGGGCCACATCGATCATGTTCACGGCCACGACAACGGGGGGGCTGAGCAGCAGCAATTCCGAAAGGAGATAGAGGCTTCTTTCCGGCGACGCGGCATTGACCAGAAGGACAATCACGTCGGGGCGGGTTTCGATGATGAAGTCCCTGGCGATGCGTTCCTCTTCCGACAGGGCCGTCAGGCTGTACGTGCCGGGAAGGTCGACGATCCGCATTTCCACGCCCTCGGAGACGTGGGTGCCCTCTTTTTTTTCCACCGTCTTTCCCGGCCAGTTGCCCACATGCTGCGACAGTCCGGTGAGGATGTTGAAAACCGTCGACTTTCCCACATTGGGCTGACCGGCCAGGGCCACGGTTATTTTTCTTTTTTCCGGCGCCGGCGCCTGCTCATCCTGCGGGGTGTCGACCCGGTAGACCAGGATCTTTTCCGCCTCGCCGCCTCCGAGCGCCACCCGGGTGTCTCCGGCCTGCACGATGGACAGGCCGCCGCTGATGCGCAGCACCCGGACGGCCGTATGGACGGCAATGCCCATGGCGGCCAGCCGGCTGATCAGCGACTGCCCTCCGGACATGGCGTGAACCAGACCGGCCTGGCCTTCATGGAGCGAGGCCAGGGAAACCGGCTCGCCGGATGGGGCCGGACATTCTTTTTCAAAGTGTGATGCGGACAAGGGTCGACTCGCTCTTCCGGACGGCGATCAGCCCCGGGAGATGGGTTCCTCCCGGCCGGTGAAGGCAATCCGTGTTTCGGACAGCATGCAAAATCCGCCGGTACCTTAGATGAGGGAATCGGGGAAGTCAAGGCTTCATGCCTTCATGCATGCTTCCCGTCCGGTAGCCCCGCAGATCCAGTGCGGCATAGGTAAACCCCAGTTTTCTGAATTCCTCGTAGACCTTCTCCATGAGGTCCCCCTGAAAGAAAGCGGTGCGCTCTTCCGCGGCGACCTCGATTCTTGCCGTGTCCCCGTGGTGCCTGACCCGGACCTGCCGGAAGCCGGCGTCCAGGAGGAACTGTTCGGCCCGCTCCACGGCGAGGAGCTTTTCCGGCGTGATCTTCTGCCCGCAGGGGATTCGCGTTGCCAGACAGGCATCTGCCGGCTTGTCCCAGGTCGGGAGGTTCATTTCCCGGGACAGAACCCGGATGTCCTGTTTGGACATCCCCACGTCCTGCAGGGGACTCACAATGCCCAGCTCGAGCGCGGCCCGGGCTCCCGGCCTGTGGTCATCCAGGTCGTCCAAATTGGAACCGTCGGCAACGTGCATCAGGCGGCTTTCGCTCGCCACGGCGGCGATCTTTGAAAAAAGCGCGCGCTTGCAGAGATAGCACCGGTCCGGCGGATTTTCCGAAAACCCGTCGATGTCCCACGCATTCGCGAGGACTACCCGGTGGGGAATCCGGCGCAATCGAGCGAATTCGGCGGCTGCGGCAAATTCCCGCTCGGGAAAGAAGGCGGAGCGCACCGTGACGGCCAGAATATTTTTCCCGAGAACGTCACGGGCCACTTTGAGCAAAAAGGCGCTGTCCGCGCCTCCGGAAAAGGCAACCGCCAGGCTTTCCAACGATTTCAGCCGGTGCGTCAGATCGTGCAGCTTTTTCCGTGCGCTCATTGCGTCAAGAGATTCTTCCCTTTTATCGCATATTTTCAATATTGTCTCCATTTCGGGAAAACTTCATCGACGGTTTCAGTTGCCTGCGGCTGTCGCATACGCACCTTTGTGAGAAAAATGGGAGACGCAGGACAACCGGATCCAGGTCAGTTTCGTTCCAGATGCCGGCCCCGCCAGATTACATAGATGGCCGGGTAGATCACGAGTTCCAGTATCGTGGATGTAATAACACCCCCAATCATGGGTGCGGCAATGCGCTTCATCACATCAGCCCCCGTTCCGTGGCTGAACATGATAGGCATAAGGCCGGCCAAAATGACGCCTACGGTCATGATCTTAGGGCGTATTCGCTTTACAGCTCCGAACATGACACTCTCCTTAAGATCGGCCAGAATCTTCATCTTCCCTTCTTTTTTCCACTTCTCATAGGCCAGATCAAGGTACAGAAGCATAACCACTCCTGTTTCGGCATCAAGACCGGCAAGAGCAATGATTCCCACCCAAACGGCGATGCTCATATTATAATTCAACAGATACAAAAACCAAAAGGACCCTACTAGGGAAAAAGGAACAGCGAGCAGGACAATCATCGTCTTAACCGTTGATCGCGTGTTCAGGTAGATGAGCACAAAGATAACAAACACTGTCAGCGGGATGACCAGTTTCAGCCGTTCATGGGTCTTGATCAGATGTTCGTATTCCCCGCTCCAGGTAAGCCTGTAGCCATCCGGGATCTTGAGGGTCGTCGCCTTTTTCTTGGCTTCCTCCACGTAACCGCCGATATCGCGACCAGAAAAGTCAACAAAGACGTAAGCAGTCAACAGGCCTTCTTCACTTTTAATGGCGGTGGGACCTTTGACAATCGTGAAATCCGCTACCTCGCCCAAGGGAATCTGTATTATGGATTGCGATGCCGCCATGCCCCCTGCAGTAGCTGGATTTGGTGCGGACCAGTTTGCAAGCATGACGGGAACCAGGACCCTTTTGAGTTGTTCTACATCGTTGCGCAAATTCCGGGGGTAACGGACATTGACAGGGTAGCGTGCCCGTCCCTCTACCGTTGCTGTCAGATTCATACCCCCGATGGCCGCTTGGATCACCTCGCCGACATCATCGACGGTGAGACCATAGCGCGCCGCATCCTCCCGCTTGATCGCAACATCCAGAAAATAGCCTGTCGTCACCCGTTCCGCATAGACGCTCCGGGTTCCGGGAAGATCTTTCAAATGATGCTCGAGGGCAAGACCGATCTTTTCGATCTCTTCAAGGTTCGGCCCAAGGATCTTGATCCCGACAGGCGTCCGGATGCCCGTGGCAAGCATATCGATACGGGCTTTGATGGGCATGGTAAAGGAGTTGGCCACACCGGGAATCGTCAAGGCTTCGTTCATTTCATCCTTCAACTTTTCCACAGTCATGTTTTTACGCCACTGATCTTCAGGTTTCAGATTAATAACCGTCTCGAACATTTCCAGAGGGGCCGGGTCTGTGGCCGTCTCCGCCCGTCCAGCCTTGCCGAAGACCTGGGCGACCTCGGGTATTTTTTTCAGAATTTCGTCCTGCATCTGAAGGAGTTTCCCCACCTCGGACACAGCCGCTCCGGGCAGTGTAACGGGCATGTAGAACAACGTTCCTTCATAGAGAGGCGGCATAAATTCCGAACCCAGTTTCATGAATGGGTAAACCGTGAGAGCCATGATGATGATCGCGACAATGATCACCGTCTTCCGGAAACGGATCGCCAAATGTGCCACTGGTTCATAGATCCTGTGCAACAGAACACTGATTGGGTTCTTTTCCTCAGGACGGATTTTTCCCCGAATAAAGAGGGTCATCAGCACCGGTGTCAGGGTTACGGCCAGGAAGGAAGAAAAGAGCATGGCAAAGGTCTTCGTATAGGCCAGGGGCTTGAAGAGCCGACCCGCCTGGGCTTGAAGCGTGAAGACAGGGAGAAACCCCACGGTAATGACCAGAAGTGAGAAGAAAAGGGAGGGCCCCACTTCCTTCGCTGCTTCGATGATGACATCCGTTCGGCTTCCCGGTTGTCCTTGATGTTCCCACTCTTCGAGCTTTTTGTGGGCGTTTTCCACCATGATGATGGCGGCATCCACCATGGCGCCTATTGCGATGGCGATGCCGGAGAGACTCATGACGTTGGAGGTGACGCCCAGGTAGTACATGCTGATGAACGCCATCAAAATGGCGATGGGGAGCGTCACAATGACCACCAAGGCGCTGGGCAGGTGAAAGAGAAAGACCAAACAAACGATGCTCACCGCCACGATCAGCTTGATAATCTCATCTTTCAGGGTTGCGATGGACCGCATAATGAGATCCGAGCGGTCATAGGTCGTGACGATCTTCACCCCTTTGGGGAGAGTCGGGGCGATGTCCCGGCTGATCTTTTCCTTTACCCGCTCAATCACGTTCAGGACATTTTCACCGGAACGGACGACCACGATTCCGCCGGCCACTTCACCCCTGCCATCCAACTCCGCAAGTCCTCTACGGATTTCGGGACCCAATTGGATCCGGGCCACGTCCTTGAGATAGATGGGCGTTCCGCCGGGGGTTGCTCCCACGGCGATGCTTTCCAGGTCCTGAAGCCCCTTGACATATCCCCGCCCCCGGATCATGTATTCCACGCCGGATAGTTCAAGAACGCGCCCCTCCACATCCCTGTTGCTCTTTTTGACGGCCTCCATGACCTTTGTCAGGGGTATGCCATAGGCTACCAACCGGTTGGGATCGACGGTGATCTGATACTGCTTTACAAAGCCGCCGATACTCGCTGCCTGGGAGACGCCGGGGACACTTTCCACGGCCAGCTTGATGATATAGTCCTGAATGCTGCGCAGCTCCGAGAGGTCATGTCCCCCCGTTTCATCGACGATAGCGTAGGAGAATCCCCACCCGAGGCTTGTGGCATCCGGACCAAGAATGGGATTGACGTCTGAGGGGATCTTGTTTTTTACGGCCTGGAGGTATTCCAGTATCCGGCTCCGCGCCCAGTAGATGTCCGTTCCTTCCTCGAAGATCACATAGATAAAAGAACTACCCAAAAAGGAAAAACCCCGCACGGCTTGAACTTTCGGGGCAGCGAGCAGTGTCGACGTGATGGGATAGGTCACCTGATCTTCGACGAGATCAGGGCTCCGCCCCACCCATTCCGTGTAGATGATAACCTGCGTGTCGCTCAGGTCCGGGAGTGCATCGAGAGGCGTGTTCTTCAAGGCCCAATAACCCCAGATCAGGGCCAGTGCCATCACGAGAAGGACTGCGAATTTGCTTCGAGCACTGAACTCGATGATTTTTGCGATCATGGAAAGCCCGTGTCCCTTCGTTCAGGGTTTGGAAAGGGGTTTCACCCCTTTGAGTTGGGCTTCGGAATCGATCATGAAATTGGCCGAAGAGGCGACCGTTTCCCCCGTCTTCAGGCCGCGCAGGATCTCCACGGCGCCATCGGCACGCACCCCTGTCTGGACCTCCCTGGGTTCAAAGGCGCCGTTCCCCCGGTCCACATAGACTACCTGGCCACGGCCCGTATCGATGACGGCCGAATCAGGGATCGTGAGCCTTCTTCCCAGACTGATCCGGATCTCCACGTTGGTGAACATCTGGGGCTTCAACCGGCCTTCCGGGTTGGCAAGTGTCAGACGGACCTTTGCTGTCCGAGTGTCAGCAGAAAAGACAGGGTAGATATAATCGATTCGGGATGACCACACGCGCCCTGGAAAATAGCTGAGGGTGACCTTTACAGGTTGGCCCACGCGTACGGTTGATAATTCATACTCGTAGATGTCGGCGATGATCCAAACGTGGGAAAAGTCGGCCACGTCGAAAAGCTTCTCTCCCGGCATGACCTTCATCCCCTGAACGGCCATCTTCTGTGTGACATAGCCGCTGACAGGGCTGTAGAGGGTGAGGGTGCGGACGGGCTGTCCCGTCTGCTCGATCTTTTTGATCTGTTCCTCCGAGATGTCCCAGAGGCGGAGTCGCTGTCTTGCCGCCTCCAAGGTGGCTGTTGCATCTTTTTCGAGCATCTTTTTAAAGCCCGAGACAGGTTCTGCAGGCTCTGTCCGGACACCGTGGTCATGGCCTTCCTGTGGAGTTTTTATTGTCTGCTTTCCTGCCCATTTCTTCGTATTGATGAATTCCTGCTGTGTGGCCAAAAGTTCAGGGCTGTAGATCTCTGCCAGGGGCTCTCCTTTTTTCACATAGCGCCCCGTATAATTGACGTAGAGTTTTTCGATCCACCCTTCAATCTTTGTATTGACAGTAGCCTGCTTCCTCTCGTCTATTTCGATCCGCCCCACGGTTCGAATGGTCTTCTGAATGGGTTTGACGGCCGCCTTGACAGTCTTCACGCCGATTCGCTGTTGCAATTCCGGTGCGATCTCCACTTGCGGCGTATCCTGCACGACCTGTTCCTTTTCTTCTTGAGAAGGTGCCCTTGCTTGCGGCACGGATGCTTTCGGTTTCTCGATAGCCGGTGTCGCCGTGTGGCCCGAATGACCCTGGGCATGGATGGCCATCGGAATCAGGGTAAGGGTGACGATGGCCATGATGGCGATAAATTTCATTTCCTTTCACCTCCCGGCTTCGAGTACAGCCCTTCCGCAATCGCATGCACCCGGGCAACGGCTTTCTCTCTTTCCGTGAACTGCGTCCAATATTGGGTCTCGTATTCCAGCAGGGTCTTCAGCCTGGAAAGAACAACGATCGCCTCCGTCCTCCCAGTGGCATATCCTGAAAGGGCCAGTTCCACATCCTGGGTGTTTTTCGGGATCAGGCCATTTTTGTAGAGATCCATGAGTTTGTCGGCCGATTTGATCATCGAGACATTGTCGTTGATTGCCGCCGTGATCATGAGTTTTACAGCTTCCAGTTCCCGTTTTGCCTGCGCAAGACCCGCCTTGGCCTCCAAAAGTGCGGGATCCTGTTTCGATTTGTAATAGATGGGGATGTTAATCGACGAGATCAGACTCCACATATCCTTGAAATCACCCTGTCGATTGTAATAGCCGGCACTGATGCTGAAGTCCGGGTAAAACTCCTTTAGTGCCATCTTCACCCTGGCTTCGGCCGCATCGATCATTTTGTTCCGGGATTTAATCTCAGGCGAATGGCGGAAGGCCATTTGAACAGCCTCTTCGATCGTGTAAGGAAAGAGCTGATAGGATGGATCACCTGGCCTTCCCAGCGGCGCGCTGCCTTCTCGTCCGATCGTTGCCCTGACCATGGCTCCCAGTGACTCGATCTTCTGGTTAAACATGGCCTCTTTCTCCAAAAGCATGTATTTTTCCGTCTGGGCCATGAGAACCTCCTGCTGCATGGCTTTGCCGGAACTGTAACGGGACAGGGTGAGGTCTTCAATCCGCGTAAAAATGTCTTGGCGCCCTTTCAGGAGATCGATATTCTTATAGGCTAGGAAGAGATCCAGATAAAGCTCCTTGACGCGCGCAACCGTCTTGAGCTTCAGAAGTTCAAACATGGCTTCCTGACTTTCCGCATCCCTTTCAGCCATTTCCCCTTTTAGAGCACGTTTGCCGGGAAAGAGAAATTGTTGCGATGCCCCGAACATCCATTGCGATCCCTGCTCCTCTCCGTAGGAATAACGGTCGAAGCCCTCGTTCTGATAACCGAACATGAACATGGGGTCGGGCAGGCTTTTCGCCTGGGGCACCCGCTGCCGGGCGGCGTCGATCCGGTCCCGGAAAGCCAAGATCTCCGGATTATATTTCAATGCTTCGTTAACCAGATCCTCCAACTTCAGATCCTGAGCAAAGGCGGACCCGACCAGAAGGATTGAGGAAAGTAACGCTAGGCACTGCTTCGATAGATTATTTAACGTCCACATTGAGCTTCACCGTCTGCGTCTTTCCGCTCCGAGTGATCTTGACCGATAGTGACCATGGGCCGGACATGGAAAAATTCAAGGTTGCCAGATATCGCTTATTCTTAAGGCTGGTGTCCGCCTTGTAGTTCATGGCCGGCATCCCGGGCATAGCCGGCATTCCGTAATCCACTGCCACCAAAGCGTCCGTGATGTCCTTTCCCGCCCCATCCTTTATCCCTACGGACAGGTTATTTTTGCCCGTTATCGGCGGGTTTCTGTCAATCGTCACCAGGACCGTGTACTCGCCGGTCTTTTTCGTCATTTCATAGTCCTTCCCATACGCAAAACCTGCCGCTAAAAATAAGACACAGATGATTAATGCTATTCGCTTCATTTTGGAATCCTCCTTCTATCTTTCTATTTTTGTGTATTTTTTAAAAAAGCTATTGCCCTACACATTTGGCATGCTATCTTACAGAGTAAATCTTCACTATTTAGAAATAAATCGAGCGAGGAGCGCAATCAGTAGCGACAATGATTTGAAAGAGTTTGAGACCGTCAAAATGTCTGGACACTAGACTTCAGAAACTTTGTGTTAAATGCTTCAAGTTGTTTGTGCAGCTCTTCATGTTTCCCTTTCCCGATAACTTCTTCTTCATATTTTTCAAACGATTCAATCAGCTCTCTCTGTTTTGAATCAGAAAGTTTTGCGTCACCCATCGGGAATAGAACGTTGTTCTCTTTTTGTATATGAGCCCGCATCAGAGAGATATATCCCCGTGCGGATTTACCAAACTCCTCTGTCCTGAACGCTTTGTCTGTCGCAGATTCCTGTATCTGCCTGATATAATTTCTGCCCATCGTGTGCTCCGCAAGCATTACATCTATCGGTCCTTTCTCCGCGGGAATCCCAGCTTCTATCAGAGCCGGGAATAGAAAGCCCTCCTCTTTCCCGTGATGGCACTTGTCAGCGAAAAGTTTCAGAAATTCAATTAAAGACGCAATGTCCTTTATAAGAACATCCTTTCGTGACTCAACCCTGTTGCATATCTCTTCCAGCACCTTCAGGGAAAACAGAATCGCATCATGTTCATGCATTAAATCCTGACTTGCTCTCTCCATACTTCACTCCTTCCCGCTCGATTAGGGCACTTCTCGTTATTTTTGCATATTTCTCCTGCCGAAAACCAGTTCCGGTTTTTTTAGAAACACCTCTGTCTCCGGCGGCACCGATTCGGTGAGCCAGACATTGCCGCCGATGACGGAACGGGCGCCAAGAATCGTTTGGCCGCCCAGGATCGTGGCATTCGCATAAATGATGACATCATCTTCGATGGTCGGGTGTCGCTTCTGACCGCGCAGGCTCTCACATTCCTCCCTGCTCAGTGAAAGCGCTCCCAGCGTTACACCCTGATAGATTCGCACCCGGTTGCCGATCTCGGTCGTCTCCCCGATCACGACCCCTGTGCCGTGGTCAATGAAAAAGCTCTCTCCAATCCTGGCCCCGGGATGGATATCAATGCCGGTTCGGCTGTGGGCGTACTCGGTCATGATCCGTGGAATCATGGGGATCTCCTGATGATGAAGCAGATGTGCAATGCGGTAAACGGTGATGGCGAAAAGCCCGGGATAACTGAAGATGATTTCATCGTAGCTGCTCGCAGCGGGGTCCCCCGCATAGGCGGCTCGGATGTCCGTCGCCAGCAGTTCCCGCAACTGGGGAAGTTCTTTCATGAAATCAATCGCCGCCTGTTGGCCCCGATCTTCGCAATGCGTGCAGGCCAGGTTGTGTCGGATGCAGTCATGACGGATTGCCAGGGTAATCTGTTCGGCAAGGGTTTCAAAAAGCTCGGTCACCTCCTGTCCGAAATAATACCTGACATTCACCTGATCCACCCGCGTGGGGATGAAGTAGCCGGGGTATAGGATTCGTCGAGTCCTTTTCAGGATATCGATTATGGCCTCGCGGGAGGGAATCGGCTCCGGTCCCACATGGTCAAAGCAATTGTCCCGGTTGCACGAAAACACGAGCTGTTCGACCACGGCCGGGATCTCCTCGCGCTGCTTCCGGACCGCGGCAATCTCCGTCCGGCACTTTTCTCCATTCGGGGTTTCATCCATGAGACACAGTCTCCTTCTGTTCCACGGTGCAGGCCTGCCGGTCCGAATGCCAGTAGGGCGACATGCTGCGGAGCCTCTCAATGATGGAAGGCAGTTTTTCAATGACAAAGTCGATTTCCGCCTCCGTGTTGTGGATGCTCAAACTGAAGCGGATCGAACCGTGGGCCATGGTAAAGGGCACTCCCATGGCGCGCAGGACGTGAGACGGTTGCAGCGAACCGGAAGTGCATGCAGAGCCCGATGAGGCACAGATGCCGTACTGGTCCATTAGCAGAAGTATGCCTTCGCCTTCGACGAACTCGAAACTGATGTTCGTTGTATTGGGAAGCCGATTGAATCGGTCTCCGTTTACCCGGCTTTTCGGAATGAGATCCAGTAACTCGATTTCCAGTTTGTCTCTCAACTTCTTAACGACCGTGTTTTCCTTTTCCATGTTTTGTGCAGCCATCTCGCAGGCTTTTCCCAGACCGACAATGCCGGCTGTGTTTTCCGTTCCACCCCGGCGTCCCTTCTCCTGGTGCCCGCCAATAAGAAATGGAGCATATTTTGTTCCTCTGCGGACATAGAGCACGCCGATCCCCTTGGGTGCGTGAAGCTTGTGCCCGGACAGGGAGAGCATGTCGATGGCGTTTGCCTTCATGGAGATGGGGATTTTACCGACTGCTTGGACGGCATCCGTATGAAACCGGATGCCGCGCTCCCGGGCCATTTCAGCCGCTTTCTCCACGGGGAAAAGAATCCCTGTTTCATTGTTGGCCCACATCAGGCTGACCACCGCCGTATCCGGCGTCAAACTCTTTTCATACTGATCCAGGTCCAGCCGGCCCTCCTTATCTACTTTCAGCTCGGTCACGCGGTAGCCATGCCCGGCGAGATCCATGCACAGCGACTTGACGGCCGGATGTTCTACGCGGCTGGTGACGATGTGACGCCGCTCAGGCTGGGTCGCCAGGGCTGATCGGATGGCGGCATTGTCGCTTTCCGTCCCGCAGCTCGTAAAAACGATTTCATCTGGTTCGGCCCCGATCAAAGCAGCCGTTTTCTCCCGAGCCTCGCGGATGTTGCGTCCCACCTGGCCGCCAAAGGAATGCATGCTGGAGGGATTGCCGTACAGGTCCTGGTAATAGGGGAGCATGGACTCCAGAACCTCGGCTGCAACCCGGGTCGTGGCATTATTGTCGAGATAAATCGTTTTCATGATGGCACCTCCTCGACCGTCAGGTCCGGCGAAACGAGATCCTTCAGCTTCGCTTCCACGAAATGCTTGAGCGTAATGTCAGACGCCTTGCAGGCAGCGCAGGCGCCGCGTGTCGCCACGAGAACCCGGTTTCCGATCACGTCGACCAGTTCGATGTCGCCCCCGTCATGCTTCAGGGATGGCCGGATTTCCCGCTCGATGGTTTCCTCGATCATTCTGATCTTCTGAATGTTGGAAAGCTTCGGCCGGCTGACGATCCGGGTCTCGGACAGCACCCGCTCGATGATCCGCTGAATCGCCTCATGGCAGTTCCCGCAGCCTCCTCCCGCTTTTGTGTAGTTGGTCACTTCTTCCACGGTCTGGAGGTTGTTTTCCCGCACGGCCCGCTCGATCTCCCGGTCGGTCACACCGAAACACTCGCAGATGATCTGCTCTCCCGGCTCTTTTACCGGCATGCCGCGGTAGTTGGCAATGGCCGCTTCCAGGGCTTCCTTGCCCATCACGGAGCAGTGCATCTTTTCCTGAGGAAGGCCGCCCAGAAAGGAAGCGATGTCCTGATTGGACACCTTCAGGGCCTCGTCCAGGGTCATTCCCTTGACCATTTCTGTAAGCGCCGAGGAGGTGGCGATGGCGCTGGCGCACCCGAAAGTCTTGAACTTGGCCTCCTTGATCCGCCGGGTTTCATCCAGCTTGAATGAAAATTTCAGGGCGTCGCCACAGGCGATGGAACCGACTTCCGCGACACCGTCCGGGTTTTCCACTTCCCCCACATTGCGGGGATTCAGAAAGTGATCCTTGAGTTTATCCGTATATTCCCACATCGGTCCGCTCCTTTCCGCGTCGTTTGTGATAATTAAACAACGCCATGAAACACTGTCAATCGCACCGCTTAGAATCGTTTGCAGAATGTGAATGCATTTTTAATGGGGAACTCCTTGCATCAACGGGATGATCACGATGCTGTCGCCGATTTTTATATCCCCGCCCGACAGGACCCGGGCAAATATTCCCTCCCGCGGCATGACGCAGTCCCCAACCGTGAAATAAATATGACACCGGTCATGGCAGACTTTGCCGATTTGCGTCACTTCCAGCAGAACGTCGGTGCCGATCCGCAATCGGGTTCCGACGGGAAGTGAAGGCAGATCGATCCCTTCGGTCGTCAGATTCTCAGCAAAATCACCGTACCGCACATCGAGACCCCGTGCCCTGATCTTCTCGATGCTTTCCCTGGCCAGCAGGCTCACCTGCCGGCTGCCCGGTCCGGCATGGGCATCGGCCTGCAGGCCGAAACACTCAACCATGTGTCCGCTATCGATATTCGATTTTTTCATACCCTTCCGGTCCGAAAAATTGATGGATAAAATTTTTCCTGTTGATGCTTGCAATTTTCCTCCTGATGACCCATTGTCTCTTTCGAGCATGCCGGTAACATCTTTTTTTTGTTCACGTTTCCAGGGAGGATACCGCCCTTTTCCCGGCCCGGGACGGGTCGAAACAGTACGTTTCCAACCCCGGCACGATCATCCGGACAGTCGGCATGCCGATATCGGCTCTCCAGAGATCGACGGCAATGACCCGGCGCAACCCCACTATGTTCAGCCGGGCGATCATCGTCCGGACATCATCCAGGATATCGTCGCTGAACCCTCTGTCCAGCTCACGCAGGCTTTTTTGATGATGCGCATAGAATCGCGGATCATCTTCATATTCTTCTCCCTGCAAATACAGGGGAGTCGTCTCGCACAGGCCCTCAAGGCCATATTTCTGCAGGAACAAAGCCCGCGTTGTCGCGATCTCGAGCAGGGCCCGCACCAGGGCGACCCGCGGATCCAGATGGGCGCCGAAGCCGTCGATCGGGATCATGTCCCGGTAAATCAGATCCCTTGAAAAAGCGGCGACGACCGGTACGCCGATGTCCGTCGTCAGGTCCTTGGTCACAATTTCGATTTCCGCCTTTTCGAATTGCTCCAGAACATCGATGATGAACCGGTTCCCGGGTTCGTCCTCCAGGAAGAGCGCGTCATGGAATCGCCGCGTGTACCTGGCGATGCTCCATGCGTCCCTTTCAATCAATTCGGCCAGCCCGTGGATGATCGCCTCCTCATAGGTGTTGCCGGCGGCGATTCCGTTGGTGTGCGTACTGAACAGGAAGGCACCATCCGGACGAAAAGGGTGATAAACGGCGCACGCCGGAACCAGGATTTCCGTATCTTCCGACAAGTCGTGTCCCCAGATCCAGTCGATCTCGAGGTCGTGCCGGTAATTGCTCGACTGTGAAAGGATCATCTCCTGCGGGTCGAGAACATTGGAAATCTTTTCCAGCGATTCGAAACTTCCCCTGACCAGCTTTCCGGCGTATTCTTCCCGGAATTCGGAACAGTAGCGCTCGATCGCCTCCATGGTGATCGAAACCTGGGCCTGGATCGGGGATACGCCCTTTCCCGTGTGGCTTGTTCTGGAGCCGTCCGGCCGGATCCGGTCGCAGGTGAATACGGATATGCCGATCCGGTCCACGTCCGTGGCGTTCCGAAAGGACAGCATGCCCGCCGTTTCTTTTACCTTCTGGACAAATCGCAGGGTCGAATCCGGTGTTTTGGAACGGTGCGTTTCGAGGATATAGACTTTGGGACATGCCTTGAGGGATATCTTTGCCATTTTTTCTCCTTGGTCCTGGATTTTATGTGTGAAGCATTTTTATCTTACCAGTCTGGTCAGTCGTAACAGAAAACGCTTGAATTCAAGATGTGCCGATGCCTTCGAAAAGAACCGTAGAAAGATAGCGTTCGCCGGCATCGGGGAAGATGACGACGATCGTTTTCCCGGCGAATTCACCGCTCATGGCCAGTCGCACCGCCGCGGCAGCCGCCGCACCGCAGGAGATGCCGGTCAGGATTCCCTCCTCCCGGGCCAGACGCCGGGCAAATGCGATTGCCTCCGCGCTTTCCACCTGCTCCACCCGGTCCACGAGGGATAGGTCGAGGATGTCCGGTATAAAGCCGGCGCCGATTCCCTGAATCTTGTGAGGGGCCGTCCGGAGGTCCAGGCCGGCCAGTTTTTGGCTGATCACGGGACTCTCCTTCGGTTCCACGGCGACGCTCAGGATGGGTTTGCCCCTGGTCTTCTTAATGTAGCGGGAAATCCCCGTAATCGTTCCGCCCGTTCCCACGCCGGCAACAAGCACATCGATGTCCCCGTCCGTATCCCTCCAGATCTCCGGACCGGTCGTTTTCTCGTGAATTGCCGGATTGGCGGGATTCTTGAACTGCTGGGGAATAAAGTAACGTTCTGGATCAGACGCAGCGATCGTTTCGGCCCGCCCGATGGCGCCCTTCATGCCTTCGGCCCCCGGCGTCAGGACGAGATTCGCCCCGAAAGCGGCCAGGACTCGGCGACGCTCGATGCTCATCGTATCGGGCATTGTCAGCGTCAGCCTGTATCCCCGGGCGGCGGCCACGTAGGCCAGGGCGATACCCGTGTTGCCGCTGGTCGGCTCGATGATCTCCATTCCCGGTTTGAGCGCGTTCCTCGCTTCGGCGTCCCAGATCATAGCGGCGCCGATGCGGCATTTGACGGAATACGCAGGATTTCGCCCCTCGATCTTGGCTAGAATGGCGGCCTTGGCCCCCTGCACGACATGATTCAGTTTTACCAGCGGTGTATTGCCGATGGACCGGGAATTGTCTTCATAAATGCGCTTCATTCGATTCCTCCTCATGGCCTTCGGACATGAGATGCCCTCCGTTGAGAAGCCTCATGTCCGGGGCGGACATTTAATGCGTTCCCTCATCCGCTTCCGCTCCGCGGACGGAAAAGGGGGTGTAATTTTCTATGATTTGGCTAATACAAAAACAGCGTTCCGGGCAAAGAGATTCGGGCAGCAGGAGACGGTTCTTCCGGCGCCAAGATAGACGGCCTTCATGACCCGCAGCCCTTTGCTGCGGCAGAAATCCCCGAAATCCCGGATACTCAGGGAGCGGACATTGGGCGTTTCATACCAGCAGTGCGGCAACGACCGGGTCACGGGTGTTTTTCCCCGGAAGAAAATCGTTGCCCGTACGTTGAGATGGGCGAAATTCGGGAAGCCGACGATCACACGCTTTCCGACCCGCAAACATTCCTGGATGACAAAGTCCACCTTCCTTACTTCCTGCATGCTCTGGTTCAGGACCACAACGTCGAAGGACTGATCCGGATAATCTGCAAGCCCGCTCTCGATATCCCCCTGAAAAACCGTGAGGCCCTTCTCCACGCAACGCTGGACGGCTTCGTCGTCCAGTTCGATCCCCTGGACCGACGCCTGTTTCTCGCGAACCAGCATCGACATGAGCGCTCCGTCGCCGCACCCCAGATCCAGGACATTGGCCTCAGGAAAAACGAGTTCACAGATGATCCGATGGTCCAGCCTTTCTTTCATGGGACACGACCTTCATCGGAGAGCGGAGGTGCGTCCGTACCGGTCCCCCCCGCTTCGACGGAAAGGCTCGCCATCGAGAAGGATTTCCGGATGTTTTCAAGAAAATTCCGGATGAGCCGTGTCTCCTCCTTCACCTCCACGAGGAAGGCGTCATGCCCGTAGGTCGATTTCAGATCGCAATAGGTCGCCACGATGTGCCGCCGCTTGAGCAAACGGACGATTTCCTGGGACTGGTAGGACGGATAAAGCCAGTCCGATGTGAAGGAAATCACCAGGAACCGCGTGTCCGTTTTTTTGGCGTCCGGCAGAAAAAGGCCGTCCGAGAGATCGAAATAATCCATTGCCTTCGTGATGTAGAGATAAGAGTTGGCATCGAAGCGCTTCACAAAGTTGTCGCCCCGGTAACGGAGATAGCCCTCCACCTCAAAATCCTCGGCAAAAGAGTAGCTGTAGTTGCCGTTTTTCAGCTTCCGGGAAAACTTCTTTTCCATGGATTGGTCGCTCATGAAGGTAATGTGGCCGATCATCCGGGCCACGGCCAATCCCTTCTTCGGCTGGCCATGTTCGTAATAGTTCCCCTTCCGCCAGGCCGGATCGGCCATGACGGATTGACGGATCACTTCATCGAAGGCAATCTGCTGCGGGGACTGCTTCAGGGCCGTGGCAATGGGGATGGCCGACCGGACCCGGTCCGGATAAGCCGAAGCCCACTGCAGAACCTGCATCCCTCCCATGGAACCGCCCACGACGGAAAACAGTTTTTCAATGCCCAGGGCATCGATGATGCGGCGCTGGGCATTGACCATGTCGCCGATGGTGATGACAGGGAAATCGAGCGCGTAGGCCGTCCCCGTCTTCGGGTTGATCGAAGAAGGCCCGGTGCTCCCCTTGCACCCGCCGATCACATTGGTGCAGATCACAAAATACCGCTCCGTATCAAAGGCCTTGCCGGGGCCGATCATGCTGTCCCACCAACCCGGCGTTTTCTCTTCCGAATGATAGCCTGCCGCATGGGCGTCACCGGAAAGGGCATGGCAGACCAGGATCGCGTTGGAACGGTCGGCATTCAATTGGCCATAAGTCTCGTAGGCCAGGGTCACCGGTCCCAACGTTCGCTCGGATTCCAGCAGGAGTTCATCCGGTGGTGTGGCAAAAGTAAAGTATTGGGGCTCTACAATCCCCACGGTATCTTCAGTCATGAGATTCCTGTTCCTCAAACGCGCTCCAGTGCCTGTCCGAGATCCCACAGGATATCGTCGATATGCTCGATCCCGACGGAAAGACGGATGAAATCCGGCGTCACGCCGGTGGCCTGTTGCTCCTCCGGCGACAACTGCTGATGGGTGGTCGTGGCCGGATGTATCGCCAGGGTTTTCGCGTCGCCCACATTGGCCAGATGGGAGACCAGTTTCAGGGAATGGATGAACGTCCGTCCGGCTTCGATGCCGCCCCTGACGCCGAAGCCGACGATGGCCCCAGCTCCCTTGGGCAGGTACCTGGCTGCCCTTTCCCGTTCCGGACTATCCGGCAGGCCGGGATAGTTCACCCATTCGACCTTGGGATGATTTCTCAGATATTGGGCCGTTTCGAGAGCATTTTGTACGTGCCTCGGCATCCGCAGGTGCAGCGTCTCGAGACCCTGGAGGAAGAGGAACGCATTGAATGGGGACAGCGCCGGTCCGAGATCTCTGAGAAGGGTCACCCGGGCCTTGATGATATAGGCGATATTCCCCATGGATTTCAGGGACTCGACGAAATTGAGGCCGTGGTAGCTGGGATCGGCTTCGGCAATGAGGGGAAACTTGCCGTTCGTCCAGTCAAACTTGCCCGAATCGACGATAATGCCGCCGAGAGATGTACCATGGCCGCCGATGAATTTCGTCGCCGAGTAAACGACGATATCCACACCAAAATCGATGGGTCGCAAAATGTACGGCGACACGGTGTTGTCCAGAACAAAGGGAATGCCATTGTTGTGGGCAACGGCCGCAATGCCCTCCAGGTCAGCCACGTCGAGCTTGGGGTTGCCGATGGACTCGGCATAGACGGCTTTTGTTTTCCTTGTAATGGCCTTTCCCAATGCATCCAGGTCGTTCGATTTCACGAATTTCACCTGAATCCCCAGACGGGGGAACGTGTTGTGGAACAGATTGTAGGTTCCTCCATACAGGTTATCCGCCGAGACGATCTCGTCACCGGCCTGGGCAATGTTGAGGATGGCCAGGGTGATGGCCGACTGGCCGCTGGAGACGGCCAGGGCGCCGACCCCGCCGTCGAGCAGGGCGAGACGTTTCTCCAAAACATCCGTCGTAGGGTTCATCAGACGGGTGTAGATGTTTCCAAACTCCTGCAAGCCGAAAAGGCGGGCTGCATGGTCCGTATCTCTGAACTGATAGGAGGTCGTCTGATAAATAGGCACGGCACGGGATCCCGTCGTGGGATCGGGTTCCTGCCCGCCGTGCAGCGTTAAAGTCTCTATCTTCAACTGATGATCGATGCTGCTCATTTTTTCTCCTTTCGTGATGTTCCTGCCATCCTCATTGGATCAGCATGCGTTCGATGGAGCGACGCGCCCGGAACGCGATATTCTCGGGGACCTCGATTTCGTAAACCAGGTCTTGAAGGGCGCGAAGGATCTTATCCGCGGTCGTGTACTTCATGTTCGGACAGACGGCGAAACGGGAAGCAGGATAAAATCGCTTTCCCGGATTCTCCTTTTCCATGCGGTGAAGGATGCCCCGCTCCGTCGCCACGATAAATTCCATCGATCCGGATTCCTTCGCGTACCGGCACATGCCCTCCGTCGAGGCCACGCGATCGGCCAGCGCGGTCAGTTCGGGTGCACACTCGGGGTGAACCAGGAGCTCCGCATCGGGGTGCAGGGCCTTCACTTCTGCAATATTCTCCGGCAGGATCCGCGCGTGCGTGGGGCAGAACCCCTGCCAGGGGATCAGTTCCCCGGCCGTCTGCGATGCCACGTACGCCGCGAGATAGCGGTCGGGGACAAAGATGATCTCCTTTTCGTCCTTCAAAACTTCCTCCACCATGCGTACGGCATTGGCCGATGTGCAGCAGAGGTCGCATTCCGCCTTGACCGCTGCGGATGTGTTGACATAGCAGAGCGCTGCCGCGCCGGGATGCTCCGCTTTAAGCTGCCGGATGTCCTCCGCCGTGATCATGTCCGCCATGGGGCAGCCGGCCTTCTCATCCGGAAGCAGGACCGTTTTGGCCGGGGAGAGGATCTTTGCCGTCTCCGCCATGAAATGCACGCCGCAGAATACGATCACATCGGCTTCCGTCTTTGCCGCCTGAATGCTGAGACCCAGGGAGTCGCCAACGTAGTCGGCGATGTCCTGAACCTCCGGAAGCTGGTAATTGTGAGCCAGGATCACGGCGTTCCGTTTCTTTTTCCACTTTTCAATATCTTCAGCGATCTCCATGCAAAACCTCATCGATAATCCCGCCGCCAAGGACGACGTCGCCGTCGTAAAACACGACCGACTGCCCGGGGGTTACGGCCTCCTGCGCTTCCTTGAAGACGGCCTGAATCCTGTCATTTTCGATGATAACCCTGCAGGGCGCTTCCCTTTTCCGGTAACGGATCTTGGCATGAACTTTTTCGGGCCAGTCCCGGACCAGGATACTCAGATCTCCCGCTCGAAGTCCGCCCGCCCGAAGGTCCTCTTTGCCGCCGACAACGATCCGGTGCCGCTCCGCGTCGATGGCGGTTACGTAAAGTGGCGTTTTATGGCTGATTCTCAGGCCGCCACGCTGTCCAATAGTATAAAAAACGATGCCCTTGTGCTCGCCGAGTTTCCGGCCCTCCCGATCGACAATCCACCCCGGGTGAATCTCCGGCAGGCGGCCGGCGACGAAGGCCCGATAATTCCGCTGCGTTACGAAGCAGATGTCCTGGCTTTCCCCTTTTTCTGCAACGGGAAGCCCGGCCTTTGACGCGATCGCCCGCACATCTTCCTTCATATAGGGAGCCAGTGGGAAAAGAATCGATGAAAGCCGTCCCGGCGCCATGTGGTAGAGGAAATAGGTCTGGTCCTTGCGTCTGTCCCTCGGCCTCTTCAGAACAGGACCCGCGGCCGTTTCTTCGATGCCGGCGTAGTGGCCCGTGGCCAGATAGTCAAATCCCATGGCTTTTGCCTTGTCCAGCAGCGTCCCGAATTTCAGAAAGCGGTTGCAGTTGACGCAGGGGTTTGGAGTCCGGCCGCGCGAATACGCTTCAATGAAGGGACGGATCACCTGCTCTTCCAGCTCCGATGCATAATCCAAGATATAGTGCGGTATCCCGACCCGGTCGCAGACCCACCGGGCATCGTCTACCGCTTCCGGTCCGCAGCAGCGCGGGTTTCCCCCCTCCGCCGCCCGCACCCCGAGGCACATGGTCACGCCCGTGACATCGTATCCCTGCTCTTTCAGCAGAAAGGCCGCGACGGAGGAATCCACGCCGCCGCTCATGGCCACCAGAACCCTGTTTCCCAATTTTACGCTCCTGTCACCGTCCGGATTTCTTTAGAGCCTATCCACTGTACCGCATCGGCATCCCCTGAGCCAGTTGAAGCCTTACACAGATGGATCTGTTTCCTGCCCTCCTCGTCATATCTGCGGTCCGAGGGCCTGTTCGGACTTCTCCCGGTTCATGAGAACCAGATGCTCCAGTGTGATGCCATCCAGAGTTTCCGAGATCCTGCCGCCAAGCAGCGCCCAGACATCGCGACTGGCACAGGTGAGCACTCGCGGGCAGGCTGAGGGGTTTTTCACGCAATCGACCAGACAATCTCCCTCCAGGGGATCGACGATCTGTTTCAGCGTGATCTCCGCTGGGGGCTTCGAGAGCATATAGCCTCCATGGGCGCCACGGGTTGAATTCACGAGCCCCGCGCTTCGCAGTGGAATGATGATCTGGCTGAGGTACTTTTCGGAAATTTCCTCGCCCTTCGCCACATCCTTCAGGTAAACCGACCCCTGCCCGTAGCTTCTGGCAAGGGCAAGCATCAACCTTACTCCGTATCTGGCTCTTGTGGATAGTTTCATGGGGAACCCTGTTTTTGAATTACTATAATTACTATCGTATAAGTAGTAATTAAACAAAAATTTCTTTTCTTGTCAAGCTTTTTTACGATTTCAATTATCAACCGAGATCAACAAACAGGTTGACAATCACAGCCATTTCTCATAATAAGGATGGAAATTTTTATCCCATATCTGTTTAATATATTGAATATAATTGATAAAATAAAAAATAAGGCCATCCGGGGGAAAAATCTCGACACGGGTGACGCCCTGCGTCTTTTCGAGGAGGGGGCGACCCGCCCGTTTCATCTCATGACGGCCGCGTCGGAAATCCGGGAGCATTTCAAGGGAAATGAGGTGATTCTCTGCGGCATCGTCAGCGCGAAGTCGGGTAAGTGCTCCGAAAACTGCGCGTTCTGCGCACAGTCGTCCCATTATCCGACGGAGGTAGATTCCTATTCCCTCCGAAAGGCCACAGAAATCGTTGAGAAGGCGGAAAGGGCCGGCAGGGCTGGTGCTGAAATGTTCGGCATCGTCACCAGCGGGAAACGGGTCAGGGCCCGGAAGGAGTGGGCGGTCATCTTCCGGGCGGTGCGGGGCATCAACGAGCTGGGATTGAAAGCCTGCGTCTCTCCGGGCATCATCGATCGGGAGCAGGCGGAGGCCCTGAAGGCAGCCGGACTGTACCGCTACCATCACAACCTCGAGACTTCGCGGAGCTTTTTCGGGAAGATCTGCACCACCCACGACTATGACGAGGATGTGGAAGCGGTCCGGGCGGCCCGTTCGGCGGGACTTTCCACCTGCTGCGGCGGCATCATCGGACTGGGCGAAGGGGTCGGTCACCGAATCGAACTGGCCCTGACGCTTCGGGACCTCGGTGTGGATTCGGTGCCCCTCAACATCCTCAATCCCATCAAAGGGACACCGCTCGGCCGAACGCCGCCGCTGCCGCCATTGGAGATTCTGACCACCATTGCCATTTTTCGGTTTCTGCTTCCGGACCGGGACATCAAGCTCTGCGGCGGAAAAGAGAAGAACCTCCGCCAGCTCCTGCCTCTCGGGCTGGTCGCGGGTGCCAACTCACTCATGATCGGAAACGATTCGACCCCCCCGGGACGCGATGCGGGCCTGGACCGGGAGATGATCGAAGACCTGGGGCTTCTTGCAACCCGAGAGGCGACGCCGGTCTGTTCCTGCGCCGCCGGCAGGAAAGGACGATGCCGGCCATGAGCGAGGCCTTCCCTGCCTTGCAGACCCGAGAGCGTCTGATGAGCGATCTGAAGGCGGCCTCGGGCAAATGGATTTCCGGACGGCTGCTCGGAGAGCGGCTGTCCGTATCGCGGTCCGCCGTCTGGAAGCAGGTCTGCGCGCTGAAGGAGGAGGGTTACGTCATTGAATCATCGCCGCGCAAAGGCTACCGGTTGCGCGACCTTCCCGATCTCCTGCTGATCCGGGAAATCCGCGACGGCCTGGCGACGCGTGTGCTGGGCCGAAGGGAAGCCCGTTATGAACGCCGGACCGATTCCACGAACCGGATCGCAAGAGAGCTGGCCTTACAGGGCGCTCCGGAAGGAACGCTGGTCGTTGCCGATGAGCAGACGCAGGGCCGGGGGCGGATGGACCGAAGCTGGTTTTCTCCGCCCCTGCAGGGCATTTACGCCTCGCTGATTCTGAGGCCCGCCATACCGCCCCATGAAGCGCCCCGCATGACGCTCCTTTCCTCCGTCGCCGTGGCGGAGGCGCTCCTGGCGGAGACACGGCTGGATGTGCGGATCAAGTGGCCCAACGACATCCTCGTGAAGGGGAGGAAGATCGCGGGGATTCTCACCGAAATCAGCACCGGCATGGATGCCGTCGAGTACATGGTCGTCGGCCTGGGGGTGAACGTCAACACCCCGGCGGAGGATTTCCCGAGGGAAATCCGTCAGCAGGCGACCAGCATCCTGGTCGAGACGGGCGCGCCCTTTCCGCGGGCAGCACTTCTGCGCGGTTTATTGGCAGCTTACGAGCGGCATTACGATCTTTTCCGGACAAGCGGATTCGGTCCCGTGATGCAGCGCTGGAAAACGCTGACGGACATGATGGGGAGGCGCATCCTGGTGCGGACGGCCGGAAGGCAGCATGTGGGCGAGGTCCTGGATTTCGATTCGGAGGGCTTCCTGATCCTGAGGGACGACCGGGGTGAAACCGTCCGGATCTTCTCCGGGGATGTGACCCTGCTCTGAGAAGACGCCCCCGGCGCATCCGTCCGCCGGAGGAAACGAATGCAAACGGGGAGGTGTCGATTGCCTCGGGAAGAAATATCCCTGCGGGGAATGGCATACGCGTCCATGTTCGGGGCGCTGACGGCCCTGGGCGCCTTCATCATGATCCCGCTGCCGCCCGTTCCCGTCACCCTGCAGACGCTCTTTGTCGATCTGGCCGGCGCCCTGCTGGGCGGGTATCTGGGCGCCATGAGCCAGGTCGTTTACATCCTGCTCGGTGTCGTCGGTCTACCGGTTTTCGCCGGCGGCAAGGCCGGGGCCGGGGTTCTCATCGGTCCGACGGGAGGCTATCTCTTCGGATTTGTCGCAGGGGCTTTCGTCATCGGCAAGCTGATGGCCATGCGGGAAAAGCCGGGGCTGGTCTGGCTGATCGGCTCCATGTCCCTGGGCATTGCCGTGGTGTATATCCTGGGCATCGTGCAGTTGATGGTCGTCGCGAAGCTGGACCTTGCCCGGGCCGTCGCCGTCGGCCTGCTCCCGCCGCTGCCGGGCGATATCCTGAAGATCGTCGTCGCGGCGCTGATCTGCCGAAAGGTGCGGGACCACATCCGCTTGTAGCGGTGCATTTCATGAAAAACGGGGTTTATGGGAAGCGGTCATGATCGAAGTCCGGCAGGTGAGCTACCGTTATGACGGCCGGGACATCCCGGCCTTGAAGAACATCACGATGGAAATCCACGAGGGGGAGCATGTCGCCCTGATCGGGCCGAACGGCTGCGGCAAGACCACGCTGATCAAGCACTTCAACGCGCTCTTTACGCCGGGCGAGGGATCGGTTGCCGTCGACGGCATGGACACTCGGGACCGGAAGAGCCGCGGGGAGATCCGGCGGCGGGTGGGGATGGTTTTTCAGAATCCCGACAATCAGATCGTTGGCGTGACCGTCGAGGAGGACGTGGCGTTCGGCCCGGCCAATCTCGGCCTGACCGCGACGGAGATCCGGGAGCGGGTCGACGAGGCCCTCGCGCTGGTCGGAATGGAGGACTTTGCGAAACGGGCGCCGCACACGCTGTCCGGAGGCGAAAAACGGCTGGTTTCCATCGCCGGCGTCCTGGCCACGGATCCCCGGTACATTGCCCTGGACGAACCTGCGGCCTATCTCGATCCGTCGAGCCGGGAACGGGTCCTCGCCATGATTCAAAGGCTGCATGGCCGGGGGATCGCCATCATCCACATCACCCACGACATGAACGACCTGGCGGGTGCGAACCGCCTCCTGGTGATGGACCGGGGCGCGATTGCCCTGGACGGGGCGCCTCAGGACATCTTCGGCCGGGTTGAGGCGATGAAAGACCTCGGTCTTCGCGTTCCCCAGGTGACCCTGCTGATGCGCCGGCTTCGGGAAAGCGGACTGGACCTGAAGACGGATATCCTGACGGTCGATGAGGCTTGCGCGGAGATCTCGTCGCGCCTCGGTTCGCGGGCGAACGGGGCGTTTCCGGGTCCCGAACCGGCGGGGAGCGGGTAAGATGACAGGGTCGGGTCAATCGATCGCCGGCGAGTCGGTTGTGGACCGGATGGATCCGCGGGTGAAGATCGCTTCGACCGTCGCCCTGGGCCTGTTCACCTTCCAGGCAGGCGGCGTGGATGCCTGCCTCATCAGCCTGCTTCTGTTTGCCGTGATGCGGGCGGCCCGTCTGGAATTCACGCGCCTGCTGCAGGCGGTCCGGCCGCTGGCCTGGTTCGCAGGTCTTTTCTTCCTGTTGCATCTTTTCTTCACCGATGGTACAGCGCTTTGGTCCCTGCCCCCGCTGCACATCCGGATCACGCGGGAGGGCCTGTTCCAGGGGGCGATGGTGGTCTGGCAGTTTGCCGCGCTGCTCCTCTGCGGCGCCATCCTGTCGATGACGACGAGGCCCTCGGATCTGATCGGCGGACTCGAGAAGCTGCTGACGCCTTTTAAATATCTGGGATTGCCCACGCGGGAGATTGCCATGATGACGGCCATGGCGCTCCGCTTCGTGCCGACGATGCGGGATGAATTCAACCGCATTAGGACGGCGCAGGCGGCCCGGGGCGCCGATCTGGAAGCGGGCGGCCTGCTGCGGCGGGCGAAAATCGCCGTGTCCATGTCCGTGCCGCTGCTGATCAGCGCATTCCGCCGCGCCGACGAACTGGCCGAGGCGATGGAGGCCCGGGGCTATCACCGCGGTCCGCGTTCGGCCCTTCGGGAGCTTCGGCTCGAAGGCCGGGATTTCGCGGCAATGGGCTTCATGCTGATTGTCATGGCTGTGCTCGCGATTTCGAGAGTTTATGTGAAGCCGTGAGACCGGCGGGGAATTTCCCCGTGGAAAGGATGACCGGATTGGATCAAAGGCCGTGGACCTGGGTCGATTCGCCCCCCAAGCGGCGGTCCGCCGCAAGGGACATCGAAGCGTCGACGGTCCTCTGCATCGATACGGAGTACGATTCGTTCCGCTGTTTCCGGGACAAGCTCTGCCTGATCCAGATTCGGGCGGCAAAGTGGACCTATCTTTTCGATCCGCTGAACGGCACGGACCTGTCCTTTCTGGCCGGACCCCTGGCCCATCCCACCGTCGTGAAGGTTCTGCATGCCGGGGACAACGACATTCGGCTCCTGAAGCGGGACTACGGCTTCAGCTTTGCAAACGTCTTCGACACGCACCGGGCCGCCGCCCTTCTGGGGTGCCGCTATCTTTCCCTGTCCACCCTGATCGCACAGCACCTGGGGGTCGAGCTCGTGAAAAGCAAGAAAATCCAGCGCTCGCAGTGGGATCATCGGCCCCTGACGGAGGAGCAGTTGCGGTACGCCGTGTTGGACACGGCCTACCTGGCGCCCCTTTACGAAAAACTGTCGGCGGACATTGAAAGCCGGGGGCTGGAAAAGCAGGCGCTTCGCGTTTTTGCCGATGTCGCGGCGGGAACCTGGCAGGAAAAGACGCTGGATGTTCGAGGACACCGGAAAGTCGACGGCTACGCCTTTCTGGAGGCCGATTGGAAAAAGGCCCTGAAACGGCTCTATCGCTGGCGCTTTCAGAAAGCCCGGGAAATGAACCGGGCCATTTTCATGATCCTGTCCGATCGGGAGCTGGTCAACCTGGCGCGCGTCGGGGATCCGACACTTTCGGCCCTGAAAAAAGAAGGCGGTCTTTCCGCGGAAAAAGCCGCCCGCTACGGCGAGGAAATCATCGGCGCGCTCCGTTCGGCGCGACCGGCCTAATGGATGTCCACGTGGTAGTTCTGCAGTGATTTTGCCCTTCCGTGTCCCTTCCGGAAGGCGGCGATCCCTTTGGCTGCGGCGATGGCCGCGGCGATCGTGGTGATGTAGGGCACCTTGTACTTGATGGCGGCCTTGCGGATGTAGGAATCGTCGTGCAGGCTCAGTTTTCCGATGGGCGTGTTGATGACGAGCTGAATCTCCTCGTTCATGATGCCGTCCACGATGTTGGGCCGGCCCTCGTGCATCTTCAGAATCGGTTCCGCTTCCACACCGTGCTCCCGAAGGAAGCGGTGCGTCCCCTCGGTCGCCTTGATCCGAAAGCCCAGCTTCCGGAATTCCCGCGCCACCTCGACGACCCCTCCCTGGTCTTGCGGGTTGACCGTGATCAGGACAGCGCCCCGGTCGGGAAGAACCTGCTGCGCCGCCTCCTCCGCCTTGTAAAAGGCAAGGCCGAAGGATTCCGCCAGTCCCAGGACCTCCCCGGTGGAGCGCATTTCCGGCCCAAGCAGGGGGTCAACCTCCTGAAACATGTTGAAGGGGAAGACGGCTTCCTTGACGCCGAAGTGCGGGATGACCCTTTTCTTCAGGTTCAGGTCGCCGAGCTTTTTTCCCAGCATCACCTGCGTGGCGAGGCGGGCCATGGAAACGTTGCACACTTTTGAAACCAGCGGCACGGTTCGGGAGGCGCGGGGGTTGGCCTCCAGGATGTAGACCACGTCGTTGGCAATGGCGTACTGGATGTTCATCAGGCCCACGACTTTGAAGGCGATCGCGATCTTGCGGGTGTAGTCGCAGATGGTGTCGATGTGCCGGGCCGGAATGCTGATGGGCGGGATCACGCAGGCGGAATCCCCGGAATGGATGCCCGCCAGCTCGATGTGCTCCATGACGGCGGGGACGAAGGCGTCCTGCCCGTCGGAGATGGCGTCCGCCTCGCACTCGATGGCGTTCTCGAGGAACTTGTCGATGAGGATGGGCCGCTCCGGCGTCACGCCGACGGCCGCTGCCACGTATCGCTTGAGCATCTCCTCGTCATGCACGACCTCCATGCCGCGGCCTCCCAGCACATAGGAGGGCCGGACCATCAGGGGGTAGCCGATCCGCCCGGCGATCGCCAGCGCCTCATCGAGGGTGCTCGCCATCCCGGAGGCGGGCATGGGGATGCCCAACCCGTCCATGAGCCCGCGGAAGCGGTCCCGGTCCTCGGCCATGTCGATGGTCTCCGGCGACGTCCCGATGATCCGGACGCCGGCTGCCGCCAGCTCTCCGGCGATGTTGAGCGGCGTCTGGCCGCCGAACTGGCAGATGACGCCCTCGGGCTTTTCCTTCTCGTAGATGCTCAGGACGTCCTCCACCGTCAGGGGTTCGAAGTAGAGCTTGTCCGAGGTGTCGTAGTCCGTGGAAACCGTCTCCGGGTTGCAGTTGACCATGATGGACTCGTAGCCCTCGTCGCGGAGCGCGAAGGCGGCGTGCACGCAGCAGTAGTCGAACTCGATCCCCTGTCCGATGCGGTTGGGGCCGCCGCCGAGGACCATGATCTTCCGCCGGTCGCTGGCGCCGACCTTGTCCGCTGCGTTGTACGTGGAGAAGTAATAGGCGGCGTTCTCGACGCCGCTGACCGGGACGGGCTCCCAGCGCTCGCCCAGGCCGAAGGAGAGGCGCTGTTTGCGGATGGTCGCCTCGTCGGCTTGAAGGATCGTGGCCAGGTAACGGTCGGAGAACCCGTCCTGCTTGGCCTTTCGCAGCAGGTCGTCGGGCAGCATCTTCCCCCTGAACCGGCGGATCTCCTCCTCCAGTTCCACCAGCTCCTTCATCTGCCCGATGAACCAGGGCTTGATGAAGGTCCGCCGGGACAGCAATTCCACGTCGGCGCCCTTGCGGAGCGCCTCGTACAGGATAAATTGCCGTTCGCTGGATGGTTCGGCGAGCAGCTCCATCAGCTCGTCGAGCGGTTTTTCATGGAAATCCTTGGCGAAACCGAGGCCGTAGCGGCCCTTCTCCAGAGACCGGATGGATTTCTGGAAAGCCTCCTTGTAGGTCTTGCCGATGCTCATCACCTCGCCCACGGCCCGCATCTGGGTGCCCAGCCGGTCCGTGGCGCCGGGGAACTTCTCGAAGTCCCAGCGGCAGAATTTCACGACGACATAATCCCCCCAGGGTGTGTATTTGTCGAGGGTCCCTTCCCGCCAGTAGGGGATTTCGTCGAGCGTCAGACCGCCCGCGAGCATGGAGGAGACCAGCGCGATGGGAAAGCCCGTGGCCTTGGAGGCAAGCGCCGAGGAGCGGGATGTGCGGGGATTGATCTCGATGACGACGACGCGGCCCGTCTCCGGCTGATGGGCGAACTGGATATTGGTGCCGCCGATCACCTCGATGGCCTCCACGATGTCGTAGGAGTATTTCTGGAGGCGCTTCTGCAGTTCCGGGCTGATGGTGAGCATGGGCGCCGTGCAGTACGAATCGCCGGTGTGCACCCCCATGGCGTCCACATTCTCAATGAAACAGACGGTGATCATTTTGTTTTTCGCGTCCCGCACCACCTCGAGTTCCAGCTCTTCCCAGCCCAGCACGGATTCCTCGACGAGGATCTGGCCCACCAGGCTGGCGGCGATTCCCCGGCTGGCCACGGTGCGCAGCTCCTCGAGATTGTAGACGAGACCGCCGCCGGGGCCGCCCATGGTGTTGGCGGGACGGATGACGACCGGATACCCGAGCTGTGCGGCGATTTTCTCCGCCTCTTCGACGGTGTAGGCCGGTTCGCTCCTGGGCATCTCGATGCCGAGGCGGTTCATGGTTTCCTTGAAGGCGATCCGGTCTTCGCCCCGTTCGATGGCATCCACCTGGACGCCGATGACCCGGACGTTGTGCTTTGCGAGAATCCCCGCTTTGGC